>JAWVEW010000453.1:0-5011 GCA_033856495.1 Miltoncostaeaceae bacterium
ACCTGGGGATCGGGCTGGTGCCCTTCAGCCCGCTGGGGCGCGGCCTGCTGGGAGGGGCGGGCAGCGGACCCGGCGCGCTCCCGCAGCACGACCTGCGCAGGATCATGCCGCGCTTCGAGGAGGCGAACCTGCGGCGTAACCTCGGCCTCCTGGGCGCGCTGCGCGCGCTGGCCGACGACCTCGGCGCCACCCCCGCCCAGCTCGCGCTCGGGTGGCTCCTGCACCGGGGCCCGAACGTCGTGCCCATCCCCGGCACCAGCGACCCCGGGCGCCTGGAGGAGAACGCTGCCGCGGCCGCCCTGACCCTGGACGCCGCGACCCTGGCGCGGATCGAGGCCGCCGTGCCCGCGAGCGCGGTGGCGGGCAGACGCTACCCCGCCGCCCTGGAGGCGCTCGTCGACCGCTGACGAGGCGTCTGGCCCGTGACCCCGGGAGGGTCCAGCCAGTAGGCTCATCGCGTCGTCACCGTCCGCCGTGACCCCGCGGACCACGTCGCTGGAGTGGCGTTGGCATCCGTGTGGTCAGTTGGCGCGAGGGGCTGGATCCCGTGGAGCGGCGCGGCCCGGCTGGCCGGCCGCCGCCGGATCGGGCCGCGCCCCTGATCAGCCGGCGCCTCCTGTCCGAGCGCCCCTTCAGCGCGGAGCCGGCCCGGCTCGAGGGCGAGCCGGCCCTGGTCGTGCGCGGCGAGCTCGACCTCATGACCCGCGCGCACCTGGACCGCGCGTTCGCGGCCGCGGAGTCGGCGGGCGACCCCGTGCGCATCGTGGACCTCCGCGCGCTGGACTTCCTGGATTGCGGCGGGCTCGACGGCCTGCTCGCCGGTGCCCGCCGCGCCCGCGCGGGCGGTCGCCGGCTGGTCGTCCTCATCGGCGCCGGGCACGGCCGCCGCCTCTTCGAACTGCTGGACCTGACCGCCGAGCTGGAGGTCAAGGACCAGGGCCGCTCGGCCCCCGGCTAAGCCGGGTTGTCCTCCCGGCCCCGGAGGTAGCGCTCGAACTCGCGAGCCAGATCGTCTCCCGACGGAAGCGGTCCCGGGTCGTCCGGCGTCTCCTGGTCGGCCGCCTGCTCCAGCTGCTCCACCAGCGTCCTCAGTCGCGGGTCCGCCTCGACGGCCCTGCTCACCTGGTCCACGTAGGCGTCGGCCGCGGCCTCGAGGTCGTCGGCGCCGATCGTGAGCCCGGTCGTGGCCTCGAGCCCGCGCACCAGCGCGAGGGTGGCCTTCGCGTTGGTGACCCCGGCCGCGTAGTGGGAGGCCGGCGCCCAGAGCGAGACGGCGGTGAATCCACGCTCCAGCGCGGCCTCGTGGAGCACGCCCACGATGCCGGTGGGGCCCCGGTAGCTGGGCTCGCGCATGCCGAGGCCCGCGATCAGCTCGGGGTCGGACGCCATCCCGGTCAGCCGGACGGGCCGTGTGTGCGGCACGTCGGCGAGCAGCGACCCCAGCGTGACGACGAGCCTGGCGTCCAGGTCGCGCGCCGTGTCGAGCAGCAGGGCGCAGAAGCTGCGCCAGCGCATCGACGGCTCGGCTCCGGCGACGAGCACCAGGTCGCGCGCGGCCTCCGGCGACGTTGCCGCCGAGAGATCCACCTCCGGCCACCTGAGCACGTGAGCGCCCGGCGTCGAGAGGTCGATCTGGGGCCGCGTCGCCTGGAAATCGTAGAACTCGTCGGGATCGATGACGGCGATGCGCCGTGCCCCCAGCCTGCCGGCCACGAAGGCGAGCGCGCTGGATGCGGCCGCGGCCGCATCGTTCCAGCCGCGGAAGGCCGCGACGAGCACGGGGTCGCGCAGTCCCGTGGGCCGCTCGTGCCACCGCAGGGCGTTCATCCGGTGGGGATGTTGACAGCCCTTCGTCCGTCCCGCCTGGCAGAGTTCAGCTCGTGGCGGATCGACTCCTGGCGGCGGCCTGCGTGGCCGCGGCGATTCTGGCGGTGGTGGCGGCGGTGGTCCTGACCAGCGCGCTGCCGCTGGTGAGCGCCGGCGTCGCGATCGCGTTCGCCGTGGCGCTTGACCTGCTGCGCGCGCGCCGCCGGCGCCGCCGGTGGCGGCGCCTCAGCCGCAGGCGCGCCGCGCGTGCGCACCTGCTCCAGGCGCGCGCGGACGCGGCGAGGGGACGCGCCGAGTGGCCGTGGCCGGCGCGCCTGCGCTCCCTCGTGGGAACGGATCGCCGCGGCGCCCGGCGTTCCGGGCAGCGGGCCGTCAGGCGTCCGACGGGCTCCGGCTCAGGATCTCGCGAGCGACCTCGTCCGCCCTGCGCCGCTCGTCCCGGGCGCGCCGCCGAAGGTGATTGAAGGCCCCGCGCGCGTCCAGCCGCTCCCGCTCCATCAGGACGCCGATCGCCCGATCGATGGCCACCCGCTGCTCCAGCGCCTGCTCCAGCTGCCGGACGAGCTCGTCGGATTGAAAGCGCGCCGCCGAGAAGGCGAGCTGGCTCTCCAGCACCCGGTTGAGCGCCTCGATGGCATCGATCTCGCTCTGGTCCCAGGGATGGTCCTCGCGCGCGTACGCGTTCAGGGTGCCGATCGGCAGCCCCTTCATTCGGATCGGCACGCCGAGGACGGCGCGCACCCCGTCGTTCGCGACCGCCCGGGCGAGCTTCGGCCAGCGCTCGTCCCGACGCAGGTCGGGGGTGTGCACGGTCCGTCCCTCCACGTAGGAGTCCACGCACGGCCCCTCGCCGGTGAGCTCCTGGGCCTCCTCGAGCGCCTGCGCGCTCGGGTCCGTCGAGGCGACGTGCCGCAGGTCCTGTCCGGCATCGGCCAGCAGGATGCCCACGCCGTCGACGCCGAAGAGCTCCGCCGCAGCGACGATCAGCAGCCCCACGCCCTCGGCTGCGCTCGTCGACATCGGGCCCGAGCCGGCGACCCGGGCGAGGGTGGCATCGAGCCGCTGGGGGTCGACGGGCAACCGCTACTCCGGAGACGTATCGCGGCCACGGCCGGGGGTCCGCCGGCTCCCGGACGACCGACCCGCTCTCGAGCGCGTGCACGCCACGACCACCTCCGACACGACGAACCTCATGACGACGGCCGCGGGGTCATGGCGGCGCGCGCGGCCCCCCACGCACCGGCGCGACGGAAACCTCTCACCGCCCCGGCCGGCCCGCAACCCGGGGCCTGCGTGTTTCGCGGGCCCCCGGTCGCGGTAGGTGCAGGCTGGCCCGCCGTCAGTCGGCCGGCGGGCACACGGGCGCGAGCCCGCACCCACCGGAGGCCTCGATGAGCGTGCCCCTGTCGGTTCTGGACCTGTCGCCCGTCCCGTCGGGGTCCAGCTCCCGGGCGGCCCTCCAGAACACGCTGGACCTGGCCCGGGCGACGGAGGGCTGGGGGTACGAGCGCTACTGGCTGGCCGAGCACCACAACACGCCGGGCATGGCGTGCCCGTCGCCCGAGCTGATGATCGGGCACGTCGCGAACGCCACCGAGCGGCTGCGCGTCGGCTCCGGCGGGATCATGCTCCCGAACCACAGCCCGCTGAGGATCGCCGAGGCCTTCCGCCTCCTCGAGGCGCTCCACCCCGGGCGCATCGACCTCGGCATCGGCCGCGCCCCCGGAACGGACGCGGTCACGGCGTACGCGCTGCGCCGCTCGGGAGCCGGAGGCGAGGACTTCCCGGCCCAGCTCATGGAGCTGCTCGCGTTCGCGGGCGGCGGCTTTCCCGAGGACCATCCCTTCCGCAACGTCGCCGCGGAGCCGCGCGACGTGCCGCTGCCCCCCCTCTGGATCCTCGGCTCGAGCGACTACGGCGCCCAGGTGGCCGCCGGGCTCGGCGTCGGCTTCGCCTTCGCCCGCCACCTCAACCGACGCGGCGCGGAGGCGGCGATTGCCCTCTACCGCGAGGCCTTCCAGCCCTCGAGCGCGCTGGCCGAGCCGCGGGTGATCCTCACGGTCTCGGCGATCTGCGCCGACAGCGCGGAGCGCGCCGAGGAGCTCGGCTGGTCGCTGGGCCTCTCGGTCGTGCGCATGCGCATGGGGCGGCCGGGGCTCCTGCCCAGCCCGGAGGAGGCGATGGCCCACCGGTACACCGAGGCGGAGATGGACCAGGTGCGCAGGTACCGGCGCGCGCAGGTGATCGGCGACCCGATCCAGGTCCGCGCGGAGCTGGAGGACCTGGTGGAGCGCACCGGCGCCGACGAGCTGATGGTGATGACGATGGTCCACGACCACGCGGAACGGCTCCGGTCGTACGAGCTCCTCGCCGGGGCGCTGGCGGCTCGGCCGGCGGCGTCCCCCGAGGTGCCCGCCGCGTAGGCGGTCGGCGGGCCCCGACGCAGAGAGGACGGGCGAGATGGGCGGCGATCGACGCAACCTCCAGGCGGGCGGGCTGGTCGCGGCGATCGGCGCCGTGATGCTGTTCGTGAGCCTCTTCCTGGACTGGTACCAGCCCGGCCTCACGGCCTGGCGCACCCTGGAGGTGCTCGACCTGGTGCTCGCGGCGGCGGCGCTCGCCGCCCTGGCGGCGTCCGTGGCGGGGCTCGGGCGCGAGGGACCGGTGCCCGCGCGCTGGCTTCCGGCGCTCGGCCTGCTCGCCACCGTGATCGTCGTCGGCGCCCTCCTGAACCACCCGCCCGCGGCGGACGGGCTCCCCACCGACACGGGGATATGGTTCGCGCTGGCGGGGGCGCTCATGCTGCTGGTCGGCGGCGCCCTGGCCGTGGCGCGGGTCTCGATCGCGATCAGCTGGGAGCGGCCCGCGGCCCCCGCCGCCGCCGGCCCCGACGGCACTGGCGAGCCGACCGAGCGCGAGGCCCCCGCCGCGGACGCGGTCGAGCCCGCGCCGGCGGCGGAGGACCCGCCTACCCAGCGGCTCAGTCCTTACTAGTGGACCGCTCACGAACGTTTACTGGGTCCTGGGCTCTGGGGAGGATTGGTTCAGAAAACGGTGGTGGTCGTGCCCGGCACCCAGCACGAGGCGCTCGACATCCTGGACGGCCCTGCTCGACGCCCAGACCAGCCTGCGCCCGCGCGAGGTGATGAGCGACACCGGCGGCTACTCGGACCTGGTGTTCGGG
>JAWVEW010000454.1:0-8919 GCA_033856495.1 Miltoncostaeaceae bacterium
ACGAGTACCAGGGCAAGCAGCTCTTCGCCCGCCACGGCATCCCCGTCCCCAAGGGTGAGGTGGCCGAGACGCCCGAGGAGGCGCGGACCGCCGCGGAGCGCATCGGCGGTCGGGTGGTGGTGAAGGCGCAGGTGCAGATCGGCGGCCGTGGCAAGGCCGGCGGCATCAAGTTGGCCGACTCACCCGGGGAGGCCGAGGCGCGCGCCGGCGAGATCCTCGGGATGGACATCCGCGGCCACACCGTGCACCGCGTCTGGATCGAGGAGGCCTCCGAGATCAAGCGCGAGTACTACGCGTCGGTGGCCTTCGACCGGGGCGAGAAGAAGCCGCTGGTCATGCTCTCCGCGATCGGCGGCATGGACATCGAGCAGGTCGCCCACGAGCAGCCCGAGGCGCTGGTGCGCCTGCACGTCGACCCGCTCACCGGCTTCCAGCCCCACCACGCGCGCCGGCTGGCCTACGGGGCGGGCATCGACGAGGGCGCGATCCGCGGCGTGGTGGACATCCTCGGCCGCCTCTACGAGGGCTTCGTCGCCCTCGACGCGATGCTGATGGAGATCAACCCGCTGGTGTGGACGGAGGACGGCCGCGTGCTCGCCCTCGACGCCAAGGTCACCGTCGACAACAACTCGCTCTACCGCCATCCCGACGTCGCCGGGCTGCAGGAGACCACGACCGAGGACCCGCAGGAGCGCATGGCCCAGCAGCGGGGGGTCACCTACGTGAAGCTCGACGGGGACGTCGGCATCCTCGGCAACGGCGCCGGCCTGGTGATGAGCACGCTCGACGTCGTCGCGCTGGTCGGCGGCAGGCCCGCCAACTTCCTGGACGCCGGCGGCGGCTCGAAGGCCGACGAGGTCGTCACGGCGCTCGAGGTCCTGCTGTCCGACCCGAAGGTGAGGGTGCTGCTCGTGAACATCTTCGGCGGGATCACCCGGTGCGACGAGGTCGCCGAGGGCCTGCTGACCGCGCTCGACCGCCTGGGCGCCACGCTCCCCATCGTCGTGCGGCTGGACGGCACCAACGAGGAGGAGGGGCGGCGCATCATCGCCGAGCGCGCCCCGAGCAACGTGGTGGTCGAGTCGACCATGCTCTCGGCCGCCCAGCGCGCCGTCGAGCTGGCGAAGGCGGCCGCCTGATGGGCATCCTGGTCGACGGGTCCACGCGGCTGGTGGTCCAGGGCATCACCGGGCGCGAGGGCGCCTTCCACGCGACCCGCAACAGGGCCTACGGCACCCAGGTGGTGGCCGGCGTCACGCCGGGCAAGGCGGGCCAGGACGTGGATGGGATCCCGGTCTTCAACACCGTCGCCGACGCCGTCGGGGCCACCGACGCCAACACCGCGATGGTCTTCGTGCCGCCGCGCTTCGCCGCCGACGCCCTCTACGAGGCGATCGAGAGCGACGTCGAGCTGGTCATCTGCATCACCGAGGGCATCCCCGCCCACGACATGCTCCGCGTCTACACGCACCTCAAGCGCGGCACCAAGCGCCTGGTCGGCCCCAACTGCCCGGGCGTCATCAGCCCCGGCGTGGCCACCGTCGGGATCATGCCGACCCAGGTCTTCACCCCGGGGCGGGTGGGGCTGGTGAGCCGCAGCGGCACGCTCACCTACCAGATCTCGAAGGAGCTGGCGCTGGTGGGCGTGGGCCAGAGCACCGTGGTGGGCATCGGCGGCGACCCCGTCGTCGGCAGCTCGTTCGTCGACATCCTCGAGAGCTTCGGGGCGGACCCGGAGACGGACCTGGTGGTGATGGTGGGCGAGATCGGCGGCGCCGAGGAGGAGCGCGCGGCCGAGTTCATCAGCGAGCGGATGTCCACGCCGGTGGTCGCCTACATCGCCGGCTTCCAGGCGCCGCCCGGCAAGCAGATGGGCCACGCGGGCGCGATCATCACCGGCTCCTCGGGGACGGCGCAGGCGAAGAAGGAGGCCCTCGAGGCCCGGGGCGTGCAGGTGGGGACGAGCCCCAGCGAGGTCGCCGAGCTGGTTCGGGAGCGCTTGAGGGAATCGTAGGAGCGCGTCCGGCGGGCGCCCCGGCGCCCGCCGCCCTGCCCGGCTTCTTCCCGGAAACCGGCACACGTGCTGTACCTTGTGCAAGCTCTTGCGTCTCCGCGCTCGGGACCCGCCTGCCGGCGCGGGCGCCCGATGCCACCGCCCCTCGGGGAGGTCACGCCGTGCAACGGACGTCGGTCCTGCTCATCAGCGTCGCCTTCGGCGTCGCCACCCTGTTCGCCGGCCTGGTGGGCCTCACCCAGCGCTCGAACCGGTTCCACGCCGAGGCCAGGGTCGTCGTCGCGCCGGTCGCGACGACGAATCCGGGCGACGTGGTCGGTCAGCTCGGCCAGGGCGTCGTGACGTCGACCTTCGCGCAGGCCTTCGCCGGCAACGCGGTGGTGCGCCCCGCGCTCGGGACGGCGGGCTTCTCGGCGGACGACATCGGACGCGTGAACATCACCAGCCAGGTGCTCGCCGGCACCTCCGTGGTCGAGATCGACGCCGCATCCAAGGACCCGGTCCTGGCCGAGCGCGCCGCCGACGCGGTCGCGGCGGCCAAGCCGGCGCTCGGCGGGCTCAACAAGTCGTTCGAGACCACGGTGCTCAGCAAGGCCACGGGCACGGCCAAGCGCTCCGGCGCCTCCAACGGCGCGCTCGTGCTGGTCGCGATCATCGCCGCGATCATCGCCGGCCTGCTGGCCGCGACCGTGCTGCGGCGCATCCCGCCGCGCCAGCCGTCGTCCGGAGAAGACCGGCCCCCGGAGGCCGAGTCGACGGTGACGCCGCCGGTCGCCTCGCCGCGGTGACGCAGGCCCACCGGCGCCGGCCCCGCCTGCCGCGGTGACGACGCTCCGGATACGCCGCGGCGGGAGGCTGGTCCCCGCGGTGGTCGGCTGGGCGCGGGATCCGCGGGTGCCGGACTGGGTCCGGCTCGCCGCCGCCGTCGCCATCCTGATGCCGGCGGTGGCACTGCTGGTCGTGGTGGGCGCCGCAGGCCACCCCGGCGCCTACCGGGCCCTCGCCGGGGTGCTGGCGCTCGCCGCGCTGGCGGTCGCGATCATGCGGCCGGAGGTCGCGCCGGTCGCGATCGGCGCCATCGTCATGGCCAACGCCGGGCAGGTGATCCACGACCGCGCGGACGTCCCCGACATCCTGCACGCCGCGCTGGCGCTCTCGGCGATCGCGCTCCTCGCGCGGCCCAGCGGCCGTGCCCTGCTGGTCGCCCGGACGCCGGTCACGGTCGCCTTCCTCGCCTTCGCGACCGTGCGCTGGCTGTCGGCGCTGCTCGCGCCCGGCGCCGCGGATTCCGGCGCGGTGCTGCGCGACCTTGCCTGGGGGCTGCTGCTGGTCGCGGTCGTCACGGCCGCCGTGTCCGACCGCCGCGCCCTGCGCTGGACGGTGCGGACCGTGGTCGCGCTGGCGGCGGCGCTGGCGGCGCTCACGATCCTGAAGCGCGTGGGCGTGGACAGCACCTTCGCGGGGTTCGCGAAGAGTCCGGCGGTGGCCCCCGAGGTTCTCGCCGACCTGCGGGGGGCCGCGGCGCCCACCAGCGACCGGGCGACCGGGCCGCTCGGCGATCCGGCCCTCTGGGCGCAGGCGCTGCTGCTGGTTGTGCCGCTCGCCGGCTGGGCGGTGTGGGAGGCAAGGGCCAGCCGCGCGCGCCTGGCCTGGATCGCCGCCGGGGTTCTGATCGTGGTCAGCATCGCGCTCACCCAGTCCAGGTCGGCGTTCGTCGGGCTCGGCCTGGTGGTGGCGCTCGCCCTCTGGGCGCGGGGGCAGCGGGGGCTGCGCATCGGCCTGGCGGCGCTGGCCGCGCTGGCGATCGGCGGCGGCGCCTTCTACGTGACCTCGCACTACGAGACCGTGAACGAGATCCGGACCGCGCCGGCGAGCGAGCACGAGGCCCTTCGCGCCCGGCTGAGCGAGAACCTGGCCGGTCTCTACATGCTCGAGGACCACCCGCTCACCGGCGTCGGCGCCGGGCAGTTCGAGGAGAACTACCAGGCGTACGCGCGGCGCATCGGCATCGACGACCGCTTCAAGCGCAGCGCGCACAACTCCTACGTGCAGATGGCGGCGGAGTCCGGCGCGCTCGGGCTGGTCACGTTCCTCGGTCTGCTGGTCGCCACGCTCGGCAGCGCGATGCGCGCCAGACGACTGCTGCTGGCCGCGCGCCGGGTGGTCGACGCACGCCTGGCCGAGGCGATGGTGATCGGCGTCGGGGTGTACGCGGCCATGGCGGCCGTCAACGACTTCGCCTTCCCGATCTACCTCTGGCTGGCCATGGGCCTGGCCGGCGGGATGCTGATCATGGCGGAGGCCGAGGCGCGCCGCGCGCCGGCCGCCGCTGCCGCGGCGCCGGCCCCTCACGGCGCCTCCGCGGCGCCGGCGCCCCCGTCGACGAGCGAGCCCCGCCGGCGACTGCCGGGATCCGGGATGATCCGGCGCCGCCGCGGGGGGGGGAACAGCCCCCGTGACGACGCGGGTCCATCGGCCGACTGACGCCCTCCATCGCGAGGAGGCGGCCCGCCTCGCCCTCCCGCTGCAGGCCGGAACGTCGGCTTCCGGCGCTGGGCGACCTGGATGTGGGCGAACCGTCAGGTGGCCGCCTGCCGCTGGAGCCGCTCGAGCAGCTCGGCTGAGGGCCCTCGGCCGGAGCGGTAGGGTCTGCCGATGCGACGGTCCGGATGGAGGGTGCGGGCGCCGCTCGCCATGGCGGCGCTGGGGGCGTTCGGATGGGCGGCGCCGCTCGCGGCGGCCCCCATGCCGGCGGGCTGCCACGGTGTCCACCTGGGCCGCTACCTGGTCAGCTTCCACAGCGGCCCGGCCGAGCCCGACGAGCCCGGCATGGCGATGGCGATGCCGCCCCGGAGGCTGCCGATGGGCATGGTCCACCGGCACGTCGAGGTGCACGTCCTCGACGCCCGGACCTGCGCTCCCGCGGTGCGCAGGATGCCGGTCCTGACGCTGACGAGCGGCGGTCGCAGCGTCCGCGAGCCGCTGGCGCGCATGGGGCTCGGAATGGACCGGCACTTCGGCATGGACGAGCCCCTGCGGCCGGGGGCCACCTACCAGCCGGTGGTCCAGCTGGGGCCCGGCGTGGCCTTCTTCACCCCCTTCCGGGTGCCGCGCTAGAGGGGTCGGGCTCAGCCCAGCAGGCCCAGGCGCTGGGCCAGGGACAGGGCCCAGTCGGCCGGAGCGTGCAGCACCAGCTGGCGGAGCGCGAACTCGGACACCGGATCGAGGTCCTCCTCTTCGATCGCGCTCGCCAGGCCCTCGCGCACCGCGCGCTCGACCTCCTCGGGCGGAGCGCCCACGCTCTCGCGGCCGGCCAGCCCGACCAGCAGCGATACACGCGAGACGCCCAGGCGGCAGGCCCCGAGGTCCAGGCCCCGCAGGCCGACCCGCTGGGCGGTGGCGTCGAGGCCGCCGCCGGGGAACCCCTCGTGGCGTGCGCAGGGATCCCGAGACGGCAGGGCGCCGTAGCCCAGCCCGCCCATCCCGAGCTCCACCGCCACCAGCAGCGCCGCCGCGAGCAGGGCCGCGATCAGGGCGGCGCCGGCCAGCCGCGCGCTCACCTGCGCCTCATCGAAAGGATCGGGACGAGCGCGAGGAGGGCGAGCCCGGCCGCCAGCAGGAAGCCGCGCCGGAAGCCCCGGGTGAGCGCAGCCGCGATCAGGTCCTCCAGCGAGCGGCGAATGCCCGTGAGCGCGGGCTCTGCCGCCTCCCTGCTTCGCAGCGGCTCGAGCAGCGCAGCCGGCGTGGTCCGGCCCTCGCGCACCCCCTGCTCCAGGGCGTCGGCGAGCTCGACCTTGGCGGAGATCGGCAGCGGCGCGTCCAGCAGTCGGGCGGCGCCCGCGTCGCGCACCTTGTCGCCTGCGGCGCCCATGTCGTGGGCCAGCAGCGGCGTCATCGCGAGCAGCCCCACGACCAGGCCGAGGTGGCGCACGCCGACCGACCAGCTCGCGCCGGTGGCGAGCTCGGGCCCATCGGGCATCCCCGCACGCACCAGCTGCGGCACGGTGAGCCCGATTCCCAGGCCGCAGCAGGCGAGCGCCCACGCGGCCAGCGCCGGCTGGGGCGCCGGCAGCAGGGCGAGCGCCACCAGGCCGAGGGCGAGGAGCGTCGCCCCCGCCGCAAGCGTCCGGCGGACGCCGAGCGGGCGGGCGATCAGGCTCGCGGCCACCGTCGCGAGCGGGAGCGCGCTCACCACGCCCGCGGCCGCCAGCGGCCGAAGCCCCCAGCCGTTGATCATCAGCACCACCGCCGGGAAGAGGGCCGCCACGAGCGCTCCCGAGACCAGCGCCAGGGCCGCGTCCGCGGCGAGGGCGCGCGGACCCGGGCGGCCGCGGGGCGCCGGGACGCCCGCCGGCGCCCTCGGCGTGGTCAGCAGCGCGACGGCGGCGGGCGGCACCTGGGCGACGAAGATCGCGCGCCAGTCGAAGACCTCCGTCAGGACGCCGCCGAGGGCGGGCCCCAGCGCCGCGCCGGCGGACCCCGCCAGCGCCCACCAGGCCACCGCCCTGCGGCCGTCTCCCAGGAGGTGCGCCAGCACGGGAAGCGATCCGGCGAGCAGCAGCGCCGCCCCCGCTCCCTGCGCGACCCGCAGCCCGACGAGCCAGGAGAGGCCGGGCGCCGCCGCGCAGGCGCAGGACGCGGCGAGGAAGAGCGCCAGGCCGGGCCGGGTGAGCCCCCCGACGCGACGGCCGAGCGCCGTCCCGAGCGCGAGCGCGAGGGCGGCCACCACGAGGTTGAAGGCGGTGACGACCCACGCCACGCCCTCGATCGAGGTGTGGAAGTCGCCCAGGAGCTCCGGCAGCGCCAGCACCACGATCGAGGAGTCGGCGAAGGCGGCCGCCACCGCCACGAGGAGGATGAGGGCGCGCGTACGGGCGGCGGACGAGACGGGGGCCGGCACCTCCGTCAGGCGGCGGCGGCGCCGGCCGTCGCGCTGCGGGCGCCGCTGTGCTCCTCCAGCTCGTGGCGCAGGCCGCGCAGCGTCGGGAGCACCGCGAGCGCCGGGACCATCGGCAGCCAGAACGTGAAGATCCGGTACGCGACGACCCCGAGCAGGGCGGGCGCCAGCGGCACGCCCACGGCCGTGAGGGCGAAGGTCATGCCGCCCTCGATGCCGCCCGAGCCGCCGGCCGGCAGCGGCAGCGCGCTCGCCGCGTAGCCGGAGGCGAAGCCGAGGATCAGGGCCGGCAGCCCCACGCGCGCGTCGAAGGCGCGAAGGCCCCCGTACAGGCACAGCATGTGCCCGGCCCAGTAGCAGGGGAAGCCGAGGACCCCGGCCGGGTAGCGGGTCGGGCGGCCGACGACGCGGCGCACGAGCACGACCCCCGCCACCGCGTCCGCGAAGGCCGTCCGCAGGCGCCCGGCGCCCTCGGCGATGCGGGTCAGCCGCTCGCGCCGGCCCGGTGAGCTGACCCACCAGCCGCCCGCGATGCACAGGGGCACGACCACCAGCCAGGTGAGCGTCAGGCCGAGCGGCACGTCCGGGCCCAGGCCGATGAAGAGCACCAGCGACGCGGTCCACGCGGCCACGCCGAGGACCAGCCACTCGAGCGTGTTGAGCCCCAGCACGCGGGCGATCGCCTGGTGGCGGCTCTGGCCCGCCTTGCGCAGGGCCCAGTAGTCGACCGCCAGGCCGCCTGCGCTGGTGGCGACGACGAACGCGCCGAAGCCGGCGATGACCACGCGGGTGGCGAGCCAGAACTCGAGCACGGGGCCGCCGTCCACGCGGGCACAGTCGCGGTAGGCCAGGATGTAGCCGGCGTAGGCGAGGAGCTCGCCCGCGAAGCAGAGCACCAGCCAGCGCTTGTCGGCCTCGCGGACGGCGTCGAGAAGCGTGTCGTAGTTGGCCGCCTTGCCGATGAGGGCGACCGTCCCGCCTCCCAGCAGCAGCGCCAGCAGGATGATGAGCAGCGGCCGCCGGGAGTGCAGCAGCCACCGCCGAAGGCGCTCGTAGCGCCCCAGCGGCTCGGCCGCCGAGCCGGGCCGGGCGGGTTCCGGCAGCGGTGCGGGGGGGCTCGTCTCGGTGGGCGTCTGCGATCCCATCGCCCTCTAGAGTGATGTGTCGGCGCCGTCGGCGCCAGCGGGCGGTCGGCGGCGTCCGGGCGACCGGGACGGGGATGCATGCGGGTCGACGGGGCACCGGCGCCCCCGACCGACGGGGAGCGCTGGGCGCGCGAGGCGCTCGCGGATCTGCGGGCGGGGCGGTTCGGCGCGCGAGCGTGGCTGGGCTTCCTGGCCGCCTCCGGGCGCCGCGCCGGCGAGCGCGCCCGCGCCCGTCCCGACCTCGCCCGAGAGGCGCTCCTGTGGAGCGCGGCGGGCGCGCTGCCGTGGGGCGGTCTCGCGCTCGTCGACGCGCGCAGTCTGTGGGGCCTCGGCTGGTGGGCGCTCGTGGGCGCGATGCTCTGGTGGCACGTCGGGATGGTGGAGGGGCCGGCCGGAGAGCCCCGCTCGGGGCTGGGGGCCGCGAGTGCGCTCACCCTCGCCCGGGCCTGGCTCGTCCCCGCCCTGCCGCTCCTGGCCGGCCAGCCGTGGGCGTTCGCCGCCGCCGTCGCCGCCGGCGGCCTGACCGACGCCGTCGACGGGCCGATCGCCCGCCGCCGCGGCGAGGTGACGCGCCTCGGCGCCCACGTCGACGCCTCGACCGACGTCGCCGTCGCGCTCGCCGCGGCCTGGACCGCCGCGGGCGAGGGCTGGGTGCCCGTCTGGGCCGCGCCGGCGGTGACCGTCCGCTACGCGCTGCCGCCGCTCGCCATCGCGCTCTTCTACCTCGCCCGGGCGGCGCCCCCGCCCACGGCAGCTGTCGTGCGCGGCCGGCTGCCCGGGCTGGCGGTGGCGCTCGGCCTCGCGCTGTGCCCCATCGAGGCGGCCCGGGGCCCCGCGGCGGCGCTCCTCGCCGCCGGCCTGGC
>JAWVEW010000455.1:0-4307 GCA_033856495.1 Miltoncostaeaceae bacterium
GCCGCGGTGCCAGAGCTCCATGTTCGAGAATGGAGGTCAAGCGCGGGCGACCCGCTCTGCGCCCACGGCGCCCCGCTGGCGCAGGATGAGGAAGCAGCCCAGCGCGATCAACAGCGGGGTGGTCTCCTCGAAGGCGCCCAGCATGTCGACGATGGCCACCAGCACGGGCTGCAGGCCCTGGCCCGAGCGGCCCTCGAAGCGCACGAGCTCGCCGCCGTCGGCATCGACGAAGGCCCAGCGCTCGCGGCCCGGGAAGCGGGAGACCACGCTCCAGACGAAGCGCCTGCCGGAGGCGGTCCTCACCAGCACGCCGGACCGCCGCCATGGCTCCCAGACCTCACGGGCCAGCTCGGCCCAGGAGTCCGGATCGTGCACCGTGGCGGTTCGGCCGGTCCCCCGGATCACCCAGCGCCGGCCGTGCAGCTCGGCCACCACGTCCCGGCTGCGCCAGCTGCGCGGCCGGATGCTCCCCACCGGGCTGCCCCCCGAGCGCAGCTGGTAGGCGCCGCGGGGCGCCGGGAAGAGCTCCAGGCGCTCCCCCGGCCACAACACCGCCCCGCTTACCGGCAAAACGCCCGGGAGGCCACCCACCCCCTGGGGGCCACCCACCCCCGGGGGGCTACCCGCGCCCGGTCAGCCACTCGGCGAGCGTCGTGTGGTGCAGAAGCTGCGGACCCCCCGCCAGCTCGCGGCGGATCTCCGCCAGCGTGCCCGAGCGCTCGGCCTCGACGTCGTGGGCGTGGATGGTCTCGAAGTTGACCTGCCGCGCGTGCAGGAACGCCCCGTCCGGCAGGTCGGGCAGCCGCTCCAGCGTCCCGCGCACCATCTCCCGAACGCTGTCCTCCACGAATCGGGGGCGCCGGTGCGCCCGCTCGACCACGTAGCGCTCGTCGGGCCGCTTCATCAACTCGTAGATCTCCGACGACATCGACTCCTCGACGATCTCCAGCAGGGTCTCCGCCCGCACCGTCATGCCCGCCGGCGCGCCCACGCAAAGGGTCCCGCGCGCACGCTGGTTGTGGGTGGCGACCGGCACGAGGTCGAGGATGCGGTCGATCTCGGCGGGCGTGAAGCCGTCCTCGGTCAGCGCCTCGGCCGCTCCCTCGCGCACGAGCCCCTGAGCGCAGGGGCATGCGTTCATCCCCTGGGCGCTGACGCCCACCAGCCGCCGGGTGCCCGCGCCTGAGGCGGCGGCGATGCCGATCAGCTCGTGGGTCTCCTGGGTCGCGATGCCGGTGATCGGCGTGAGGCGCTCGACAGGGTAGCTCGCCCGGATCGTGACCTCGCTGCGCAGCGCCCCCTGGCGCGCGACCACCCCCTGCGCGATGTGCTCGGCGAGCGCCTCGATCACGAGCGCCTCGCCGATCACCACCTCCTCGATCGCCTCGTTCATCAGCTCCTCGAAGCGCGACATGTGCACGCCCTTCTGCAGCGGGCTGAGATCCACGAAGCAGTCGATCTGCGCCTGGAAGAGCTGCTCGCCGGCCCCGTGGCGGATGCGGATCGCCTTCGCGGAGCGGGTCACGCCCGCCTTGGAAAGGCCGATCGGGGTCAGCGGCCGGGCGGCCTGCAGATCCTCGGGAATGCTCCTCGAACGGGACGTCATGGGCAGCCTCTCGGTTGCTCGGACGGGAAAAAAGCTTGGATCGCGCTAATCGGCTCGTATACTTCTGGCCGGCGCGGCCCGCGCTGAACCGTTTGCCGGCGGACGAGCAAAGGACCCTGACGCGTGACGGAGATCAGCACTGCACGCAGCGCGGTCGAGACCCCGCTGCCCGACGTCGAGGAGATGCGGGCGCTCGTGGCCGACGGGCGCGAGAAAGGCTACCTGACCTACGACGAGATCGTCTCCGTGCTGGAGGAGGCGGAGGTCACCAAGGAGCAGATCGAGGACTTCTACGCCCACCTCGTCGAGCTCACGATCGAGGTCATCGACGCCGACGGCGAGGCGATCAAGCGCGGCACCCTGGACCGCGACGAGCCAACCCCCGAGCTCGACCTGACGGTCGAGCCGAGCCTCGACTCTCTCCGGCTCTACCTGAGGGAGATCGGTCGAGTGCCGCTGCTCACCGCCGAGCAGGAGGTATCGCTCGCCAAGCGGATCGAGCGCGGCGACATGACCGCCAAGACGCAGATGGTCGAGGCCAACCTGCGCCTGGTCGTCAGCATCGCGAAGAGCTACCTGGGGCGCGGCCTGTCGTTCCTGGACCTCATCCAGGAGGGCAGCCTCGGCCTCATCCGGGCGGTCGAGAAGTTCGACTACCGCAAGGGCTACAAGTTCTCGACCTACGCCACCTGGTGGATCCGCCAGGCCGTCACGCGCGCGATCGCCGACAAGGCGCGCACCATCCGGATCCCGGTCCACATGGTTGAGAAGCTCAACAAGGTGGTCCACCTGGAGCGGCAGCTGGTCCAGCGCCTCGGGCGCGAGCCGAAGGCCGAGGAGATCGCCGAGGAGCTGCGGATGACCGCCGAGGAGGTGAGGGAGATCCTCCGCATGGCCCAGCTCCCGATCAGCCTCGAGAAGCCGATCGGCGAGGAGGAGGAGTCCGAGCTCGGCGACTTCGTCGAGGACGAGCAGGCCACGTCGCCGTTCGACCAGGCGTCGCTGAACCTGCGCCGGGCGGACATCCAGCGCGCGCTGGAGGCTCTCCCCGAGCGCGAGCGCAAGGTGATCGAGCTTCGCTTCGGCCTCAAGGGGGAGCAGCCCCGCACCCTGGAGGAGGTGGGGCGCACATTCGGCGTGACGCGCGAGCGCATCCGCCAGATCGAGAACAACACGCTCAAGAAGTTGGAGAGCCTCCCCGAGGCGCAGCGGTTGCGGGACTCCGCCTAGCGCTCCGCGCTCGACGCCGACGCCGGCGCGGGCCGATCCGCCGGCTGGCACCGACGGCCGCGGGATGGGAGCATCCCCGGCGACGCGGACGGTGCGGAGGCTCGTGCGGTGGAGTGGCTCCTCCGGGGGTGGGACACCCCCCAGATCCTGGCGCTGGCCGTCGGCCTCGGAGCCGGCATCACCCTCGTCGTCTTCGGCCTCAGCGGCTACGCGGAGCTGGCGGGGACGGCGTGCGCGGTCATCGCGCGCTGGGCGATGTGGCAGATTCCGCCGCCCGGGCGCTCGGCGGCCCCCGGGCGGCCGCCGGACGGCCTCTCCCGGCTCGGCCAGCTGGCGGTCACGGTGCTGCTCGTGACGTTGAGCCTCGAGGTCGTGCTGGCGCCGCTCCGCTGAGCGGGCGGCGGTCGCCTCAGCCGTCCGGCGCCAGCGCCTCCTGCGGAGGGTCGGCGGCGCCCTCGCGCTCGGCCGCGCGCCGCAGCTGGTCGAAGCGGACGCCCTCCGCGCAGAGGAAGAGGAAGCCGATCGCCACCCCCACGATCGCCTCGGTCACCTGGAGGACGATCGAGAAGGCGATCGCGTCGGCCGCGCTGACGCCGTAGGACGCGGTCAGCGGCAGCACCGCCGCCGCCTGGAAGATCACCAGGTTGCCGGGCAGCACGGGGAAGGCCTGGGCGAGCGTGACCGTCACCAGCAGCAGGCCGGCGCCGCCCCAGCCGACGTGATCGAGCCCGAACGCGACCAGCACGCAGTAGATCCCGGCCCACTGGGCCACCCAGCTCGCCAGGCAGGCGCCCGCGACCTGACCCATCTGGCGTGGGTCGCGCAGGCCCAGGTGGCTCTCCCGGACGGCGCCCCACAGGCGAACCAGCGCCCGCGTCGCGCGCGCCCAGATCGGGCCGGAGCCGAGCCAGGGCGGCATCTGGCGGCCGGGGCTGCGCATCAGGGCCACCACGACCACGGACAGGCACACGACGCCGAGGACGACGCTCGCGGTCCAGGCGTAGAGGGGCAGGGGGAGGAAGGCGCCGATGCCGATCACGAGCGCCACCCAGGCGAGCGTGGAGACCAGGTTCTCGGCGACCACCGTGCCGAGGAGGGCGGTCACGGACACGTCCGCGCCGCGGCGCAGCAGCCGCCGCCGGAGGAGCAGCGCCTTCGCGATCTCGCCGACGCGGGCGGCCAGGATGGTGTTGAAGAGGAAGCCGATCAGCAGCGGGCTGACCAGGTCGATCAGGCGCGTGCGCCGACCCACCGCCGGCAGGGCGTCGACGACACCCTTCCAGCCCAGGCCCTTGAGGAGTACCGAGGCGAAGTTCGCCGCCACCGCGACCACCACGAAGCCCCAGGAATGGAGCTGGAAGGCATTCTGGAGGGCTCCCCAGTCGACCCGCCAGACAACCAGGCCGGCAATCGCCGCGATGACGCCGAACCGGATCGCCGGCCACGCGATCGCGCGCCGCCGCGCCGCCGC
>JAWVEW010000456.1:0-6271 GCA_033856495.1 Miltoncostaeaceae bacterium
GGGTGTACGGCGACAAGGTCTCGATTCCGCTCGAGCCCTTCATCTACGGCATCGGCGACATCGACATCCGCACGACCCTGTGTCCTGGGGGCAAGCGCCGCCTCGGCCTGCTCATGAACCTCGTCAAGACCGGACGGCTCAACCTGAAGCAGCTCATCACGCATCGCTTCGCCCTGGACGACATCGAGGAGGCCTACTCGCTCTTCTCGAACCAGGAGGACGGCGTCATCAAAGTCGCGGTCACCCCGTAGGGAACCCGTCTACGCGATCGTGGGCCGCTTGCGCCGGCGCCGGCGCAGCGCGACCGTCCCCACCCGCGGGAAGGTGAGCGCGTAGAGCGTCGCCGCGGCCGCCTCCGCCCGCACGCGGATCCGCCGGCCTCTCGTCGCACCCGGCCGGCGCCCGCCAAACTCGGCGGGCTCGGGCCGCAGGGGGATCGGCGCCGGAGCCACCGCGCGGACCGCGACCGGACGGCGATCGGTGGGAAGCGCGCCCGCCGGCGCCGGACGGGTGCGCCCGCCGCCCGTGATCGTCCCCAGGATCCGGGTCAGCTCGGCCCGGTCGAGCTGCTCGCGCACGAGCAGCGCTTCGGCGAGGGCGTCGAGCTCGACCCGGTGCTCGCCGAGCAGGGCGATGGCGTCGGCGTAGGCGGCGTCCACCATCCGGCCGATCTCCTCGTCGATCGTGCGCCGGGTGGTCTCGGAGAGGGGCATCTGCTGGATGCCGGCGGCCGAGATGATCTGGCCCACCCGGGGCGAGAAGCCCAGGCGCTCGACGGCGCTTCTGGCCATGGCGTTGACCTGCTCCAGGTCGTTGGCGGCGCCGGAGGAGATGGCGGAAAAGCGCACCTGCTCGGCGGCCCGCCCGGCCATCGCCACCACCATCCGCTCGTGCAGGTGCTGCTGGGAGGTGAGCGCCCGGTCGACGCTGCCGTAGAGGGCGAGGCCGCCGGTGTCGCCGCGGGCGAGGATCGAGACCCGCTGGGTCTTCTGGTGGGTGGGGCAGAGCTCGGCCGCCAGCGCGTGCCCCGCCTCGTGCCAGGCGATCACCTCGAGCTCGCCCTCGGCCAGGCGCCGGTCGGCCCGCAGGGGGCCGGCGATGGCGCGCAGCATCCCCTCGTCGAGGTCGCAGGCCAGGATCTCCTCGCGGCCGGCGCGCGCGGCCATGATCGCGGCCTCGTTGACGATGTTGCCGAGGTCGGCGCCGGCATAGCCCGCGGTGACACGGGCGAGGCCCTCGAGCGAGGCGGGATCGGCGATCGGCATCCCGCGCGAGTGCAGGCGCAGGATCGCAAGCCGTCCGGTCTCGGCGGGAAGGCCGACCTGGACCCGGCGGTCGAAGCGCCCCGGCCGCAGCACCGCCTGATCGAGCATGTCGAGCCGGTTGGTGGCCCCGATCACCACCAGCCGCTCGCGCGCTCCAAAGCCGTCGAGCTCGACCAGGAGCTGGTTGAGGGTGCCCTCGCGCTCGGAGTCGGCGCCCGGGGCGCCGCCGCCGCGGGCGCGCCCGATGGCGTCGAACTCGTCGAAGAAGATGATCGCCCCGGTCTTTGACTGGCGGGCCTGTGTGAAGAGGTCGCGCACCCGGGAGGCGCCCACTCCCACGTAGGTGTCGACGAAGTCGGAGCCCGACATCGCGAAGAAGGGGACCTCCGACTCGCCGGCGACGGCCCTCGCCAGGAGCGTCTTTCCGGTGCCGGGGGGCCCGTGCAGGATCACCCCCCGCGGCATCCGGGCGCCGACCCGGGCGAAGCGCTGGGGATCGCGCAGGAAGGCGACGATCTCCTGGAGCTCCCCGACCGCCTCGTCGCAGCCGGCGACGTCGGCAAAGCGCACGGCCGGCGGCGCGACCTGTGCGTTCCGGCGCACGCGCCCATGCTCGCCGGGGCGGGAGCGGCCGCCGGCGGCGCCCCCGTTTCGGCGCCGGAAGAACACCAGCGCGCCGACCGTGAGCGCGACGAGCAGCGCCATCCCGAGCGGGAAGATCACAAGGCCCAAAAGGCCCCCGGACCCGCCGCCGGCGGCGGCGGTGGCGGCGGCGGCCGGGATCACGGCGACGCCGTCGGCGCGCAGCCGCGCGACCAGGTCGAAGGCGCCGGGGAGCGCCCGGGGGCTTTCCTGGGCGTGCGAGGGCGAGCCCTGCGGGCTGCCGGGGGTGGCGAAGTCGCGGCCCGCCTGGGGGCGGGGGATCCGGGCGCCGATGACGTGTCCGGCGCGGTCGATCGCGGCCACCCAGTAGGCCGACATGTCCACGACGGCGGCGTTCAGCCGCCCGCCGTCCGCCGCGCGCACGATCTGCGTGTAGGAGACCACCGCCGCCGGGGACTCGCCGCCGAGGGGCTGGGTCAGCGAGGGCGGCGGCGGGCCGGCGGGCGCCTGCGCCGCCGGCGCCGCGGAGGCGGCTGCCAGCGGCGCGAGGCAGGCCAGGAGCAGACCGAGGGAAACGAGGGTGGGCCTGACGAGTTGCGCGGAGGTTTTCACGCGGGTCCCATGCCTTGTCGCGAGTGTCGTGCGCCGTGTGCCGCTTGGCGTGCGCGCTCCGTAACAGCGCGGGACTCGCCGGTGCAGGCGAGTGATTACTAATCGCGGCGAGCCCTCCCGGCATCCCGGCAACCCGGGATCTTCGGCATGGCGTGGACCAGGCCGCCGTCGAGCGGGCCTCGGAGGGCCGCCGCCGTGCCGGCCGGGAGGCCAGGGCAAACCGGCACTGCGGCCAGCCGGTCGGGCCGGACGGAGCGCCCATCCTCTCGCCAGCAGACCACCCGGGCGAGCGAGAACAAGGACCCCGTATGGGCCAAGTGAGCAGGACCACGCCGGCGCCGCCCCGCGGAGCGTCAGTCTGATGCCGTTCGCGGACGGACGATCGATGACGCTCTATTTCGAGAGCGCCGGCAGCGGGCCCCCGGTGCTGCTGGTCAGCGGCCAGGGCATGACCCGCTCCGACTGGTGGAGAACCGTGCCCGTCCTGGCCCGCCGCTTCCGCGTGCTCTGCTTCGACAACCGCGACACCGGCCGCAGCAAGCACAGCGCCTGGCCCTATACGGTCGCCCAGATGGCCGACGACGCGATCGCGGTGCTGAACGCGGCGGGGGAGGAGCGCGCCCACGTCTACGGGATGTCGCTCGGCGGGATGGTCGCCCAGGAGATCGCGCTGCGTCACGCCGATCGAGTCGCCGCGCTGGTCCTGGGCTCGACCACGCCCGGGGGGCTGCAGGCGGTGCTGCCCGACCCGCACATGCTCACCTTCTTCGTGCGCGTCGGCTGGATGGGGGCGGAGGAGGCCGAATGGGCAGCGGTCGCCTACAAGTACGGCGAGGCCACCCGCCGCGAGCGCCAGCACCTGATCGCCGAGGACATCGCGCACCGCGACGGCTTCCCGGCGGACGCCCTGGCCTACCTGCACCAGATGGGCGCAGCCTCCTCCTACAACCCCATGTGGCGCCTGCGCGAGATCGGCGCGCCCACGCTCGTGGTCCACGGCGACGAGGACGCGGTCGTGCCGCCGGTCAACGCCCGGCGTCTGGCGGAGGCGATCCCGAACTCGGAGCTCATGATCTGGCCCGGTGCCGGCCACCTCTATGCCACCGACGAGCCGCGCGCCGACCGGGAGATCCTGCGCTTCCTGCTCCGTCACCCGGAGGCGCTCGGCCAGCCGGCGCAGGAATCCGCCGACTACCTGCCCTCGGTCGAGAGCATCGCGGCCCTATCGGCGGGGCCGCCTCGCGCGGCCGTCACCGCGTCGGGCGGTGACGCCGTCGGCCATCGCTCCGCGAGCGGCTTGCCGCGGGTCGCGATGCCGGCCGCCATGCGGGGAATCTGATGCTCAGCGACGGCCGAGAAGGGGCGTGAGCGGGTCGGCGTACGTCCGGAAGGGCAGCGGAAAGGTGGCGAGCGCGCGCCCGACGTTCGCCCTCGTGACGAGCGCGATCGGTGCCTTCACCCATGCGGGTAACGTCGCGCCCCGGGCGGCCACCACGCAGGCTCGGACGGCCATCTGTCCCATCGCGTAGGGGTACTGGGAGACGGTCGCGGTGATCGACCCCGAGCTGATGGCGTCGAGCACCTCGGGGATGCCGTCGACACCGATGATCTTGACCTTGCCCGGCCCGCCCGCCGCACGGACGGCGTCTGAGATCCCGAGCGCCATCTCGTCGTTCGCGGCGAAGAACCCCACGACCGCGGGGCGCGCCCACATCACCCGCTGCGCCGCGAGCTGTGCCTTCGTGCGGTCGAAGTCCGCGGCGACGCGCACGGCGATCCGCAGATTCGTCCGGCGGGCATGGCGCACGAAGCCCGCGAGCCGCTGATGCGAGCTGATGTCGAGCGCGAGCCCCCCGACCAGCGCGATGTCCCCGCCGCGGGGGAGCAGCGCCTGCATCGCACGCGCGGCCAGCGCGCCGGCGGCGGCGTTGTCCGTGCCGACGTAGGTCGCGATGGAGATGCCGGCCCGGCGCGCCGCCGCCGGGTCGATCACGCTGTCGACGTTGACGACCGGTCTCCCGACGCCCCGCAGCGGATCGATCAGGTTCGTCCGGTCGATCGGGTTCGCGACGTAGCAGGCCTGCCCTGCGGCGGCGAGCGCGCGGGCGCGCGTGGCCTGGCCGGCGAGATCTCCGATACCCGTAGCTGCCCGGATGGTGACGCGCGCACCGACCCGGCTCGCCTCGGCTCGCGCTCCCTCGAACATCGCGACGAAGAAGGGGTTGTCGAGACCCTTGAGGATGACGCCGACCCGCGTCGGAGCCGGCGCGGCGGCAACCGCAGCGCTGCTCAGCAGGATGGCGGACACGGCTGCGACCGCAGACGGCAAGATCTTCATCCCGAGTCCCCTCGAGCGCGGTGCCGACACGTTATTGCACGGTTCGCGGCGCCGGTAGCCACGTGATCGAGGAGCGGCCGCGAGAGGAGACAATGGTCGGACGCTACTCGAGAGGTCGGCTTGTGGGTCTGCGCCAAATCGCCCTGGTCGTGCTGGTGCTCGCGCTGACGATCGTCGGCTTCGTCGGCGCGCGGGTGCTCGGCGAGCGAGACGTGCAGCGCGATTCGGCGCACCGGGCCGAGATCGCCGCCACCGCGCTGCAGAGCGACCTCAGGCACGCGGCCGGGCTCCTGGAGGGCCTGCGCAGATTCATGGTCGCCAACGTCGCCGTGACCACGAAGCAGTTCGCGGACCTGGGGCCCAACGTGCTGAGCGCTGACGACCTCGGCGCGGCGGCGTGGGTCCAGCGGGTGCCCGCGTCCTCGCGCGCGGAGTACGAGCGCCGGGTGGGCCACCGGATCGTGGCGGCGACTCCGTCGGGCGCGCTCGCGCCCGCCGGGCGACGGCCGTGGTACCTGCCCGCGACGCTCGTGACCGGGTACCCGCCGGTGACGGTCCCCGGCGTCGACCTGGCCGGCGAGCCGGGCGTGGCGGCCGCGGTGGCCCGCCAGCAGACGCTCTTCCGCGCCACGTCGACGCCGCTGGCGAGGATGCCCGAGGGACCGGTCGGCCTCTTCCTCGTCGAGTCGGCTCAGCGGTTCACGCGCGGAGGGCTCGAGCCCGGGTTCCTGGTCCTGTTCGTTCCCGACTCGTGGCTGCTCGCGGCCGCGGCTCAACCAGGAGGACCGAACGCACGGCTGCAGCTCATGATCGGCGGAACCTC
Source organism: Miltoncostaeaceae bacterium (assembly GCA_033856495.1). Taxonomy (GTDB): domain Bacteria; phylum Actinomycetota; class Thermoleophilia; order Miltoncostaeales; family Miltoncostaeaceae; genus JAWVEW01. The sequence continues at coordinate 5,642 of JAWVEW010000456.1, forward strand.
CGCCGGCGATCTGGGCGGTGGGGCGACGGCGCGGAGCGCGTTCACCGCGCTCGGACAGCGGTTCCAGGTGCTGGTGCCGCGCGGCTCCGTCGACGGCGCCGCCGCGCTGTCGCCGTGGGTCATCCTCGGCGTGGGCCTCGTGCTCGCCGCTCTCACGGCCGCGCTGGGCGTCAATGCGGCGCGTCGGGCCAGGGCGCAGCGGGACCTCGACCGCGTCTTCACCGTCTCGCCCGACCTGATCGCGGTCGCCGGCTTCGACGGCTACTTCAAGCGCGTCAATCCGGCGTTCGAGCACATCCTCGGCTACGCGGCCGAGGAGCTCCTCGCGCGGCCGTTCATCGAGTTCGTCCACCCGGACGACCGCGAGGCGACGTCGGCGGCAGCCGAGGCGCTCCAGAGGGGCGAGACGCTGGTCTCGTTCGAGAACCGCTACGTGTGCAAGGACGGCTCGTACCGGTGGATCGAGTGGGCATCGACGCCCGGGCTCGAGGAGCGCCTGATCTACGCGGTTGCACGAGACATCACCGATCGCCGCCGGGCCGAGGCGGAGGAGGCCGCGCTGCGGCGGATGGCGACCATCGTGGCACGAGGCGTCCGACCGGCCGAGGTCTTCGATGCGGTGGCCGCGGA
>JAWVEW010000457.1:0-10070 GCA_033856495.1 Miltoncostaeaceae bacterium
ACGACCTCGCCATGGGCCGGGAGGACCACGGTGTCTTGCGGGCTGAGGGCCTGGTATGGCGCCCCGTTGACGCGCATGACCTGAAAGTCGTTGACGTGGATGTGGAAGGGATGCTGCTCGCTGGTGACGTTGCGAACGGTCCACTCCTCCACCGTATCCAACCGGGAGCGCACGTCCACGCGGTTCGGATCGAACTGTCGGCCGTTGATGAAGAACTTGCTCGACGCCTCGTCCTCGGAGAACACCATCGTGCGTCGCTGGACCACCTGCGCGTCCGTCAGGTCCTCGGCCGGCGCGAACGTCGTGGGCAGCGCAGCCGGACGCATCGCCGGACCGGTGGTGACCACGTCGGCCAGGGGTTCCTGCGGGTACTGATCGCCGCCCTGGTCATATGAGAGCGTCAACAAGCTGCTCCGACCGCTCGGTCCGGCCTGCACCAGCACGTCGTACCGTTTCCCCGGCGGGAGCACGAGGGTGTCGGCACTCCACACCCTGCTGACCGGATTGGCATCCTCCGCCAGGACATGGAAGCGTCGTCCGGGCAGTTCCAGCTCATAGAAGATGTCTGCCCCGATGTTGGCCAGCCGCCACAGCTGGGTTTCGCCCGGCCGCATCTCGATGGTCGGGTTGATCTGCCCGTTGACGGTGCGCGTGGTCGGCGCGTTGCTGTCGATGTCGGTGGTCGGGATGGCGCCGTCCCGTACCTGAAAATCCTTCAGGGCGATGAGGTGCTCGGTGACGTGCCGCAGCGCGGGCGGCAGGTACTGCCTCAGTCCCTCGACCACGATCGCCCCGGACAGGCCGGCGAAGACCTGCCCTTCGGAGAGCCCGTGAAGGTGCGAGTGGTACCAGTACGTACCCGGCTCGAGGTCCCGCGGGAAGCGGTAGTGGTAGTGGAACGTCTGGCCGGCGGCTACATGCAGGAAGATGTTGTCGGAGTCGTCCTGGGGCGAGACGTGCATCCCGTGGACATGCAGATTCGTGGCCTCCGGCAGCTCGTTCGCCAGCTCCAGGTCGAGCCGGTCACCGGGACGCAGCCGTATCGTCGGCGGCATGTAGTCGCCGTTGTAGACCAGCGCCTGGACGCTTCGGCCACCCAGCTCGACCTGACGTACGCCGACGACGAGCCGGACCCGCAAGTACCCGTTCCTGCTCACCCACTGCCGGGGCTCCCGAAGCCGGTTGTCCGGCCCCGGCGGCGCCACCTGAGCCGTCTGGGCCGCCGCGCGAGCACCGTCGTCCAGAGGCGCCCACGCCATCACGGAACCGCCGGAGCCCACGATCACGACGAGGGCCGCGAGGATCAGACGGGCCGCCGCCGGACCTGTCGGTGCCATTCTGTACCCGCTTTCGATCGGGCCGCGTAGCGGCTCGGCAGGGTTGGTGCCGGCGATGGCGCGGCAACATGACGTGATCGGCACGACACCCCCGGTGGGCAGACCTTCGATCGTCGAATCAGAATCCCTTTCGCCATCGGTGATCACGGGGGATCGCGCTCGACGAGCGGGTGCCCGTTCCGGCCACGCTCACCCGCTCGGGACGCTGCCGTTCCAAGCCTACGACGCCTTCGACGATGCCGGCGTGCTGGATGCGGTCCGGGCCCGGGGCCGGACATCCCGCCGCTGGCGAACGGCCGTCCGGTGGCGCTGGCGGTCGCCCGCCAGGTCGTGCTGGACCTGCTCGCCAGGGCGTCGACGTCCAGTACGAGCAGCAGGTGATCGACCTCCTGGGGGCGGGCGACCGGGTGGGCGGCGTCCGCGTCCGCGGCCCCGACGGGGAGCGCGACATCGAGGCCGACCTGGTGGTGGGCTGCGACGGCACCCACTCCACGGTTCGCGATGGCCTACCAGTCGGACGGACGCCAGGTCGGGCTGCCCGGTTGGCCGGAGAGCTCGGCCGGCTGGTGGCAGATCGGGCGCATCGGCCGCGAGCGGGCGCTGGCGCCGGGGGTCGAGCTGTTCAAGCGCTCGTTCGTACGGTTGCTGCCGGCCGCCGCCGAGGCCCTCGATCGGCGAGGCGGCGCACGCCATGGATCCGGAGGCCGGCGTCGGCGCCGGTCTCGGCATGGGCGACGCGCTGGCGCTGGCGATCGCGATCGAGCGGAACCAGGACGACGCCGACCGCGCCTGCCGCGACTACGAGCACTGGCGGCGTCCGGCGGTCGCCCCCTACGATGCGATCGGCCCCGCCGCCGCCCGCATCATCCGGCCCGGGGCGGGCACGCAGAAGCCGGAGGCCGAGCACTGGCCGCCGGTCGGCTGGGACGTCTGAGCTCGTTCGGCCCGCCCCCGGCGGGCCCGCGGCTCAGGCTCATTTGAAGCGGCCGGCGTCACCCGCCGGCGCGTCGCCCAGCAGCGTCATGAAGGCTGCCATGCCCGCCGCCACGGGCAGCACCTGGCGAGAGACGAGCAGGTCGGTCTCGAGCCCGCCCTCGCGCACCGTCGGCGCGAACGGGCTCCAGAAGACGCCGTCGACGGTCCAGGTGGCCTCGGCCGGGAGGTCGGTGACGGAAACCGGCTCGCCCAGCCGCTCGTCGGCCGCACGCCCGCGCGCCACCGTCGGACGGATGACGTGGTCCTCGGCGGGGATCCCCAGCAAGCGAACCAGCGAGGCGAGCCGCTCGAGGCCGGCGTCGTCCGCGTCCTCGGCCAGCGTGGTGGCGATCCGCACGCGGTGGCCCCGCTTCAGGAGCCGCGGGACCGCCTCGACCACGCGCGCGAAGCTCCCGGGCGCCCGGAACGCGTCGTTGCAGTCGGGCTCCGCGGAGTCGAGCGAGATCTGGAGCGTCACGTCGCTCTCCCGAATCGGGTCCAGGCGCTGGATCCGGTCCCGTCCGAAGACCGTTCCGTTGGTCAGCACGACGACCGGCAGGACCTCGGAGAGCTCCGCCAGCACCGCCGGCATGTCCGGCCGGATGAAGGGCTCTCCGCCCGTCATGCCGAGCGCCCTGAAGCCGAGCGCCGCGCCCTCCTCCGCGAGCGCTCGCATGACGTCGGCGTCGAGCATCCGGCGCTCGCTTGCCGGGGACGAGCCGGTCAGGCAGTAGCGGCACGCGAGGTTGCAGTGATAGTTGGAGTAGAGCCACATGCGCGGACCGAGGCGCCGGTCCGCGATCGCGTCCCCGACCTGGCTGGCGAGGTCGCTCACGACGCGAGCGTGCGCGGGTCGAGCGGCAGGTCGAACCCCGAGGCCACGTAGTTCAGGAGCGTGATCGCTCCCGCGAGCACGGTGAGCTCGACGATCTCGTGGTCGGCGTAGCAGGCGCGAAGGCGCGCAATGAGCGCGTCGTCGACCGTCGCCGCGTCCCGCACGAGCCGGTCGCAGTACTCGATCAGCGACCGCTCGCGCTCTCCGAACGCGCCGCCGTCGGCGAGCGGCGGAGGGTCGATCAGGGCCGCCACCGCGTCGTCTGAGAGGCCCGCCCGTCGTGCCGCGACGACGTGCGTCGGCACGCAATACGAGCAGGCGTTCAGCGCCGAGACCCGCAGCACGACGATCTCCTTGGTCGGCAGATCGACGGTGCTCGCGTTCATCACCTGCCCGAGGAGGGGAGCGAGGACGGCGAGCGTATCGGGGGCGTTGGCGAGGAGCTTCGTGATGTTGGAGGGATCCACGCCGTCCGGGTACAGCCTCCGCACGAGCAGCCCCGCCTGATCCCGTTCCACCAGCGGCAGCCGCGGCCCGCGGGTGTCGCCGGCGGCCTCGCGCACCCGGGGCTCCAGGTGCGGCGCCGCGAGGAGCAGTGCGAGCGCCGTCTGGCCCTCGGGGAAGCCCCCGCCGCGGGCCAGCTCGAGGCCGGCCGCCATCGGGACGCGCACGACGTGCACGTCCTCGCCGGCCTCCGGCACCTGCTCGCCGAGGACGACGCCCTCGGCGAGGAAGGCGTCGGCCCGCAGGCTGAGGTGCCCCGTCGAGGGGAAGAAGGTCGCGAGGTGGCGCCAGTCCCGCGCCACGCCGCCGGTCTCCTCGCGCAGCTCCCGCTTGGCGGCGTCGAGCGGCGTCTCGCCGTCCGCGACCGACCCCGCCGGCACCTCCAGCGTCCAGTCCCGCACCGGGTGCCGGTACTGCCGAACGAGGACGAGGTCGCCGTCGTCGGTGACCGCGACGCAGAACACCGCCCGCGGCACCGCCAGGTACGTGTACGAGCTCGCCCGGCCGTCCGCGTCGCACAGGCGATCGTCGAGGAGCGCCCGCCAGGGGTTCCCGGCGACGAGCGCGCTCGAGACGAGGCGCAGGGGGGGCGGATCCGGGACCAGCCCCGCCGCTCGCAGCGCCTCGACGACGCGGGCCGTCCGGGGCGCGCCCGCCAGGCTCGCCCGCCCGAGCGCGGCCAGGTCGACGCTGGTGTCGAGGTCGCGCCAGAGCTCCAGTTTCGCGACGCGAAGGCCGGCGGCCTCGGCGCGGCGCGCCGTCACGGCCGCGCAGGCCGGCGTCGACCAGGGGATCTCCGAGAAGGGCGCCTCGTGGAAGGCCCGCATCGCGATGAGCCAGTAGCCGCCGTCGTGCGACGGGCCGAGGACGAGGTCGGCCCCCTCCGCGAGCGCCCCGAACGCGGCGTCGAGGCTGTCGGGCGGCAGCCCCGGGATGTCCGACGAGACGATGGCGACCGGGCCGGCGGGCAGATGGCGCGCCATCGCCAGGCGCAGGGCGTCCGCGAGGCCCCGCCCCTCCTGGGCCAGCACCGGCACCGCGCCGCCGGTCACCTCGGCGATCGCCGGGACCTCCGGCGCCGGCGCCAGCAGGCGCGGCGGGTGGCCCTGCGCACGGCAGGAGTCGAGGGTATCCAGGAGCAGGGCCTCGGCGAGGGTGGCGGCCTGCTCGGGCGTGAGCGGCGGCACGAGGCGGGTCTTCGACCGGCCGGGCGCGGGGGTCTTCGCCACGACCAGCACCGTTGGACGCGGGGTCCGCATCGTCCGGACTCTAGCCAGCGCCGCCAGCAGCGCGGCGACGCGGCCGCGGGCTATCCGGCGGGGGCTTCGCCCCCTCGCAGCGACGGGGGCGCGGCGCAAGTGATCTGCGCGTCCGGCAGGCCAGCGTAACCCGAGCGCATGTCTGTCGAGAAGCTGATCGATTCCCATGCACCACGTCAACGCATGGAGCCTGCCCTCCGGTGTTCTGCTGGCTGGCGCCAGGCGGGTGCTCCGGGGGCCGCCCCTCCAGCCAGCCGCGCTCGCCGAGCTGATGGAGCGCGATCGTGTATCCCTTGCCGCCGGCGCGCCGACCGTCTGGCTCGGGCTGGTGGAGGAGAGCCGGAGCGGACCCCTCGGGACCTTCCGCCCTTCGCCTCGTGCCGTGCGGCGGGTCGTCGATCCCCGAGGTGCCGATGCGCGCCGCTTCGACGCGCTTGCTTCCGTCTCTCCCAGGGACGGCCCGTGATCGGGGTGGAGACGCGGCTCTCGGTCGGTGCGCGGCGGGGCGGAGGCGCGGTGGGACGCCGGAACGCTCGGCGAGGTCCAGGTGCGCGGGCCCTGGGTGGCGGCCTCCCACGACAAGGATCGCGATCCGGACCGGTTGCGTCGACGGCTGTTCTGCACCGGCGAGCTGGGGATCGGTTCTCCCGACGGCAGCTTCCGGATCGTCGACCGAACCAGGGACGTCATCAAGTCCGGCGGCGAGTGGATCTCCTCGGTCGCGATCGAGGGGCTGATCCTCGCCCATCCGGCGGCGCGCGATTCGGCGGTCGTGGCCCGCCCGACGAGCGTTGGGGCGAGCGCCCGGTGGCCTTCGTCGCCCTGCGCTGGGGCACCTGCCTGACGCTCGAGGCGCTGCGCGCATGGCTCGACGGGGAAGGTGCCGCGCTTCTGGCTTCGCGATGAGCTCGTGCTGCTGGACGAGGTGCCGAAGACGAGCGTCGGCAAGCTCGACAAGAAGGCGATGCGGGCGGGCAGGTGACTGGCCCACCTCGGGCGCCGGCGCGCTTGTGGACCGCGCGGCACCCGATCGGCGAGCATGCTTGCGATGCCAGGAATCCCCGTGAGCGGGCTCGAAGAGGAATTCGGTCCGATGAGGATCACGATCGTCATCCCGGCCCTGAACGAGGCGAGCGTCCTCCCATCGACGCTCGCCGCCGCCCGCGCGCTCGGGGGCGACCCCGAGATCGTCGTCGTGGACGGCGGGAGCTCCGACGACACGCCCCGGATCGCCCGCGAGCGGGGCGCGTCGTGCGTGGCCGCCCCGCCCGGACGCGCGGTCGCGATGAACCGGGGAGCGGCGCTCGCCGGCGGCGAGGTCCTGATCTTCGTCCACGCCGACACCCGGCTGCCGCCGGACGCCGGCCGGCGGATCGCCTCGGCCCTGGCCGAGCCCGACGTCGTCGGCGGCTGCTTTCGGCTGAGCTTCGACTCCCGCCGGCGCCTGCTCTCGCTCTACGCGTTCTGCACCCGGTTCGGATTCCGGCTCCTCCACTACGGCGACGCCGCCTACTTCGTCCGCGCTGAGGTCTTCCGCCGGCTGGGCGGCTACCGCGAGTACCCCCTGATGGAAGATCTCGACCTCTGGCTGCGGATGCGCTGCTGCGGCCGGACGGTCGTCCTGCCGTCCTGCGTCGTGACCTCCGCCCGGCGCTACGAGCGGCGCGGCGCGCTGCGCCAGCAGGCCCTCAACACCGCCCTGGTCCTCCTGTTCATGCTCGGCGTCCACCCGCGCCGGCTGAAGCGCTTCTATGCCGCGAACGTCAGGTGACGTGCGCCCGATCGTCGTCCGAGCGGCGTCGGTCGAGAAGGGAGATGACACGATGAACGCCGTGCATCGCATCGGGCTGATCGTTCCGAGCTCGAACACGACGATGGAGACGGAGGTCCCCTCTCTGCTGCGTGGCCGCGAGCGGGAGCGACCGCAGGACCAATTCACGTTCCACAGCGCACGCCTGCGTATGCGGCATGTCACGCCCGAGGAGCTGCGCGCGATGAACGCGCAGACCGAGCGCGCGACCGTGGAGCTCGCGGACATGCGACCGGATGTCGTCGCCACGGCCTGCCTGGTCGCGATCATGGCGCAGGGACCGAAGCATCACTGCGTCGTACAGGCCGAGATCGAATCGATCCTCGACCGCGAGGGCGCGGCGGCCCCGGTGGTCTCCTCGGCGGGCGCCCTGGTGGATGCGCTCCACGCCCTCGGCGCCCGCAGGATCGGGATGGTGACTCCCTATCTCGAGGAGCTCACCCGGCTCGTCGCCGGCTACATCGAGGACGCCGGGATCGAGGTTGGCGACGCGGTCAGCCTCGGGGTCTCCGACAACCGGGCAGTCGCCGCGCTCGATCCGGAGGACCTGAAGACGCACTGGAGGCGCCTCGACCTGCGTGACTGCGATGCGCTGGTGCTCTCCGCGTGCGTACAGATGCCGTCGCTCTCGGCGATCGAAGCGGTCGAGCGCGCCAGCGGGCTGCCGACGCTGTCCGCCGCCACGGCGACGGCATGGGCGATCCTGCGCGCCCTCGACCTCGACCCGGTGGCCCCGAACGCGGGCGAGCTCCTCCGCGCCCGAGTGGCCGGACGTCCGGGAGGTCAGAACCGGTAGCCGGCGCGCTCCTCGGCGGCCTCCAGCGCCAGCGCGACCAGGCGGTCGACGACCGCCGGGTAGGCGATGCCGGCCGCCTCGAAGAGCCTCGCGTAGACGCTCGTGGGCGTGAAGCCCGGGATCGTGTTGAGCTCGGAGACGAGCACCGTGCCGTCGGGCTCGACGAAGAAGTCCACGCGCGCCATACCGCTGCAGCCGACCAGCTCGAACGCACGCCGGGCCAGCTCCCGGGCGCGCTCGGCCACCCCGTTCGGCAGCGCCGCCGGCACCACCAGCCGCATCCGCCCCGGCTCGTACTTGGTCTCGTAGTCGTACCAGTCCGAGTCGTAGGTCACCTCGCCGGGAGGCGAGACCATCGGGTCGCGGTTTCCCAGCACCCCGACCTCGACCTCGCGGCCGCTCACGGCCCGCTCCACGAGCGCCTTCGGATCGTGCGCGAAGGCGAGCGCCAGGGCGGCGTCGAGGGCGCCGGCGTCCGGGACCCGGCTGATCCCCACGCTGGAGCCCAGGCGCGCCGGTTTGGCGAAGGCCGGGTAGCCGGGGCGCTCGGCGATCTCGGCCCGCACGGCGTCCCGCTCGCGCGCCCAGCGGTCGGCGACGACGACCGTGGTCTCCGGCGCCGGCAGCCCCGCGACGCGGCAGAGGTCCCGAAAGATCGCCTTGTCCATCGCCATCGCCGACGCCGCCACCCCGGCCCCGACGTACGCCACGCCGGCGGACTCGCAGAGCCCCTGCACGGTGCCGTCCTCGCCGAAGGGCCCGTGCAGCGCCGGGAACACCACGTCGACGGCGCGCGCCGGCCCGCCGGCGAGAGAGGCGATGAGCCCCCGCCCGTCCGCCCCGGGCACGAGCGCCACCGACTCGCCCGCCAGGCTCCAGCCGCCGTCGCGCCCGATCATGATCGGCAGCACCTCGTAGCGGTCGGGATCGAGCGCGGCGATGACGGCGCGGGCCGAGGCGAGCGAGACCTCGTGCTCGCTGCTGCGGCCCCCCATCAGGACCGCCAGCCGGCGCATCACGGCGATGGCACGGCCGCGGTCGTCTGGGCCGGCGTCGTGGCGCTGCCGCTGCCGGGCGGCGGCAGGCCCGGCACGGTGCTCGTGACCGTCGGGCCCGTGCTGACGACGATCAGCACCTCCGACCGCGGCGCGCGGGTGGAGCCGCCCGGGGGGTCCTGGGCGATGACGGTGCCGAAGGGCTGGTCGCTCGGCTCGCCCCGCACCCGCACCTTGAAGCCCGCGTCGGACAGCTGGGCGCGCGCGCTCGCGGCGTCGAAGCCGAGCACGGACGGCACGGTGGCGGTGGCCGGCTTGGCCGCGACCACCAGGTCCACCTTGGAGTCGCGCTTGGCCTTCGCGCCGGGGGCGGGGCTCTGGTCGATCACCGTGCCCTCGGCCTGCGTCTCGTCGGGCTGCTGCGTGACCTCGCCGAGCGTCAGCCCCTGCGCCTGCAGCTCCAGGGTGGCGAGCCTCAGCGTGCCTCCGCGCACTTCGGGCACCTCGACCTCGGTGGGGCCGGAGCTCACCGTCAACGTGACCGTCTGCCCGGGCGCGAGCGGCGTGGTCGGCGGCGGCATCTGATCGAGCACCGTGCCCGCCGGGTCGGTGTCGCTCGGCGTCGGCACCCGATCCACGCTCCAGGTCGGCTGCAGCGCCGCGAGCGCCTCGTCGATCGTCTTCCCGCGGACGTCGGGCACCGGTACCGGCGCGGCTCCGGAGCTCACGAAGATGGTGACGGTCGAGCCCTTGTCGGCCTTCGTCCCCTCGGCCGGATCGGTGCTGTCCACCTGGCCCACCGGGAGGTCGCTCGATCGGTTCTCCGTCCGGGTCTTGAAGCCCTGGCCCGCCAGGATCGTGGCGGCGGCGTCGGCGGTCTGGCCGCGGACCGCCGGGACCGCCGCCTGCGCGGTCCTGTCGAAGATTCCGCTGACGAATCCGAACGCCGCTCCCGCCAGGATCACCGCCAGGAAGCCGACCGCCCAGGGCCAGAGCCGGCGCCGGCGGGGCGGCTCGGAGGGCGGAGGCGGGGGCGGCGGAGCGGCGGCCCGGCGGGGCGCCGCCACCGTCGCGGCGGTCGGCTGCTCCAGCAGGCGGGTCTCCCCGGTGTCGGCCAGCAGCGGCGCGGTGGTCTCGACGCCGGCGAGGCGGCGGCGGATCTCGCGCAGGTCGCCCGTGAACTCCTCGGCCGTGCGGTAGCGCTCGGAGGGCCGTTTGCGGAGCGCCTTCAGCACCACCGCCTCGAGGTCGGGCGGGATGTCCGGACGCAGCTCGCGCGGCGGCGGGGGCGGCTCGCTCACCTGCTTCATGGCCACCGCCACCGAGCGGTCGCCGTCGAAGGGCACCCGCCCGGTCAGCATCTCGTAGAGCACGATCCCGACCGAGTAGCAGTCGCTGGCGGCGGTCACCTCGTCGCCGCGGGCCTGCTCCGGGGACAGATACTGGGCGGTGCCGATGATCGAGCCGGCCTCGGTCATGGCGCTGTCGCTGCCGGCCCGGGCGATCCCGAAGTCGGCCACCTTGACCCGGCCGTCCTCGTTCACCATCACGTTCTGGGG
>JAWVEW010000458.1:0-4751 GCA_033856495.1 Miltoncostaeaceae bacterium
GCTCGCGTTCGACCCCGAGCTGCTCTACATCGGCGCGATGTTTCACGACATCGGGCTGATCGAGGGGCATCGCAGCTCCGACGAGCGGTTAGAGATCGACGGAGCCAACGCGGCTCGCCGGTTCCTCGAGCAGCACGGGGTGCCCGAGACCGACGTGATGACGGTCTGGGAGGCCATCGCGCTGCACACGACTCCGGAGATCCCGCGGTACAAGCAGCCGGAGGTTGAGCTGGTGAGCGCGGGCGTCGAGCTCGACGTCCTCGGTCAGCACTTCGACGACGTGCCGGCGGCGGTCCGCGACGAGATCGTGGCCGCCCATCCGCGCACGGGCTTCAAGGCGGGCATCGTCGATGCGTTCGCGGACGGCATGCGCTTCAAGCCCGAGACGGCCTTCGGCACGATGAACGTCGACATCCTCGAGGCCAGGGTCCCCGGCTACGTGCGGCCGAACTTCTGCGACTACATCGCGAACTCCGGGTTCCCCGACTGAGACCGGGCGCCGCCGGCGAAACGGAGGGATCGATGATCAGCAAGCTCGACTTCGTGGGCATCCCGTCGCAGGACGCCGAGCGATCGCGCGCGTTCTACGTGGACACGCTCGGGCTGCGACCCGACGACCACGGGCGCTTCGAGATCTGGGTGGGCGAGACGTGCTTCACCATCTGGGAGCCGGAGCGACTCGGCCTGCAGTTCGCGCCCCAGAAGAACGCCCACCCGGCCCTCCATGTCGATGACGTGAAGGCCGCTCGCGCCGAACTGGAGGCCCGGGGTGTCGCGTTCGCCGGCCAGATCCTGGACACCGGGGTCTGCCACATGGCGTTCTTCACCGACCCCGACGGCAACGACCTCATGCTGCATCACCGCTACGCGCCGTACGGGTGAGCTCGGACACATCCCAGAGGAGCTCGGCGTTCCCGGGGTCGAGCGCGTGGGCGGCCACCCCGGAGCCGGGATGGCGCGAGGCGCCGGGCTCGACCTCGCGTCCGGGTGGATCGCGTCGGGCGACGAGGCCGACCGGACGCGCCGCGTCCTCGTGCTCGTCGTGGACGGCCTCCGCCACCGCACGGCGGGCCGACCGGCACGGCGTTTACTCGACCGTCACCGTCTTGGCCAGGTTGCGGGGCTGGTCCACGTTCAGCCCCCGCGCCCGGGCCACCGCGTAGGCGAAGAGCTGGAGCGGGACCACGGCGACGATCGGCGACAGCAACGGCGTCGTGCGCGGAACCCAGAGCACCTCGTCCGCGTGCTGCGCGATGTCGGCGTTCCCCTCGCTGGCGACCGCGATGACGTGGGCTCCCCGCGCGCGCACCTCCTGGATGTTGGAGGCCACCTTGTCGAAGACGTGGCCGTCGGTGGCGACCACCACCACCGGCGAGCCCTCCTCGAGCAGCGCGATCGGCCCGTGCTTCATCTCGCCCGCCGGGTAGGCCTCGGTGGGCACGTAGCTGATCTCCTTCAGCTTCAGGGCGCCCTCGAAGCAGACCGGCACCCCCACGTGGCGGCCGAGGTAGAGGAAGAAGGAGCGGTCGACGTAGCGCAGCGCCACCTCGGCCGCGTGCGCCGCCGCCGGCGAGCGCAGGTAGGACTCGAGCAGGCCGGGCAGCCGCCGCAGCTCCTCCGCGAGGTCGATGGTGCCGGCCGGCGACAGGGCCCACTTGAGCCGTCCCAGCTTCAGCGCCAGCAGCGCGAGCGCCATCACCTGGGCGGTGTGCGTCTTGGTCGCCGCGACGCCAATCTCCAGGCCGGCCCGCGTCATCAGCACGCCGTCGGCGTCGCGGGTTGCCTGCGAGCCGGGCACGTTGGTGAGCGCGACGACGTGCGCGCCGCGCTCGCGGGCGACGCGCATCGCGGCGAGGGTGTCGGCGGTCTCGCCGCTCTGGGTGATCCCGATCACCAGGTCGCCGGGGCCGGCGAGGCAGGTGCGGTACCGGTACTCGCTGGCGACCTCGACCAGCACGCCGACGCGCGCCCAGTCCTCGATCAGGTACCGGCCGACCAGGCCCGCGTGGTAGGAGGTGCCGCAGGCCACGATGTGGACGTGCTCGACGCGCGCCAGGGCCGCGTCGTCCAGGCCCAGCTCCGGCAGGTTCACCGAGCCGTCGGCGCCGAGCCGCTCGCCGATCGTGTCGTGAAGGGCGACCGGCTGCTCGTGGATCTCCTTGAGCATGAAGGTCTCGTAGCCGCCGCGCTCGGCGGCCTCCTCGTCCATGTCCACGCGGGTGGGCGCGCGCCGCTCCCAGTCGCCCCGCTCGTTCCACACGGTGGCGCCGGCCGAGTCCACGACCACGACCTCCCCCGACTCGATCACCACCACGTCCCGGGTCTCGCGCAGGAAGGCCGGGATCGCCGAGGCCACGAAGCTCTCGCCGTCGCCCACGCCGACGACCAGCGGGCATTCCCTGCGCGCGCCGACGATCATCTCCGGATGGTCCGAGCTCGCCGCCACCAGCGCGTAGTGCCCCTCCAGGCGGGGCAGCACGGCCCGCACGGCGGCCGCCAGGTCGCCGTCGTACTGGCGGGCGATGAGGTGGGGCAGCACCTCGGCGTCGGTCTCGCTCGTGAGCACCACGCCGTCCCGCTGCAGCTCGGCGCGCAGCTCGGCGTAGTTCTCGATGATGCCGTTCATCACCACCGCCACCCGCCCGCTCTCGTCGCGGTGGGGGTGCGCGTTCGCCTCGGTGACGCGCCCGTGGGTCGCCCAGCGGGTGTGCCCCACGCCGGTGGTGGCGAGCGAGCCGTTGTCCCCGGCGGCGCTGCGCAGGCGGGCGAGGTTGCCGACCGACCGGACCACGTCGAAGCCCTCCGGCCCGTTGGCCAGGGCGAAGCCGGCCGAGTCGTAGCCCCGGTACTCGAGCCGCTCGAGCCCGTTCAGGATCAGCTCCTTGCACGGGCGCCCACCGACGTATCCGATGATGCCGCACATGGCGTGGCCTCCTGGCCGTGGAGCGCTTCCGGCCACGGATTTCGACCTGCGGCCGGGAACCCCTGGGAGGACGGGGGCGCAGCCCACTCTAGAGGATCCCCCTCGGGACTCCCGCCGGCGAGCGCCGGCGGGCGCTAGCATTGCCGCCCGTTGAGCCCGAGGCCCATCCCGACCGCCCGGAGCAGGCCTCCCGGCGGGCCGTGCCCGGAATGAGCGCCGAGGCGCCGCGCGTCGGCGTCGTCGGGCTGGGCTACGTCGGCCTGCCGCTGGCCGTCGCGTTCGCGGAGGCGGGCGTGCCGGTGCTGGGCCTGGACGCGGTGCAGTCCAAGGTCGACGCGGTGAACGGGGGGCAGTCCTACATCGAGGACGTGCCATCCGAGCGCCTCGCGCCGCTGGCCGCCTCCGGCATGGTGCGAGCGACGACTTCCTGGGACGCCCTGCGCTGGGTGGAGGCGATCCTGATCTGCCTGCCGACGCCGCTGGACGAGCACCGCGAGCCCGACCTGTCCGCGGTGCTCGGCGCCGCCGAGAGCCTCGCCCAGCGCCTGCGGCCCGGCCAGCTGGTGGTGCTGGAGAGCACGACCTACCCCGGCACCACCCGCGACGAGCTGGCGCCGGTGCTCGAGCGCTCCGGGCTGCGGGCCGGGCGCGACTTCCACCTCGCCTTCTCGCCGGAGCGTGTGGACCCGGGCCGCACGGACTGGACCACCGCCACGACGCCGAAGGTGGTCGGAGGCCTGACGCCGGCGTGCACACGCCGCGCGATGGAGCTCTACTCGGCCGCCTGCAGCTCCCTCGTGCCGGTCTCCAGCCCTGAGGTGGCCGAGATGACGAAGCTGCTCGAGAACATCTTCCGCAGCGTCAACATCGCGCTCGTGAACGAGCTCGCGCTCCTGTGCGACCGGATGGCGATCCCGGTCTGGGAGGTGATCGACGCCGCCGGCACCAAGCCCTTCGGCTTCATGCCCTTCCGGCCCGGCCCCGGCCTGGGCGGGCACTGCATCCCCATCGACCCCTTCTACCTGACCTGGAAGGCGCGCGAGTTCGACTTCCACACCGAGTTCATCGAGCTTGCCGGCAAGGTCAACTCCCAGATGCCGCGCTTCTGCGTCGGCAAGGTGGTGCGGGCGCTCAACTCCCGCCGCAAGGCGCTCAACGGCAGCCGGGCGCTGGTGCTGGGGGTGGCCTACAAGGCCGACGTGAACGACACCCGGGAGAGCCCGGCGCTGCGGATCATCGACCTGCTGGAGGCGGAGGGCGCCCAGGTCTCCTACCACGATCCGCACGTGCCCGACCTCTCCACCCGCAACCTGCGCAGCGTCCCGCTCGACGCCGGGATCCTGCGCGACCACGACGTGGCGGTCGTGGTCACCCCGCACCGGGCGATCGACTGGGAGCTCGTCGCGCGCGAGGCGCCGCTCATCGTGGACCTGCGCAACGTGGTGCCGGACGTGGACGGAAAGGTTCACCGCCTGTAGCAGGCCGGCCTCCGTCGTCCCCGATCAGTAGCGTGTCGCTGCCCGGCGCGTGCCGGACGGGGAGCGCTCGCCGCGAGGAGGTGCCGTTTGAGGCAGGTCAAGCTCGGTGTGGTGGGGATGAACTACTGGGGTCCCAACCTGGCCCGGAACCTCGCCCGCCTGCCGGGGGTCGATCTGGCGTGGTGCTGCGACCTGGACCCCGATCTGCTGGACCGCCACCGGGACGCCTATCCGGGCACCCGCTTCACCACCCACTACGACGACCTGCTGGAGGACGGGGCGCTGGACGCGGTGGTCATCGCCACCTCGGTGCCGACCCATGCCGCGCTCGCCTCGCGCGCGCTGGAGGC
>JAWVEW010000459.1:0-4667 GCA_033856495.1 Miltoncostaeaceae bacterium
CGGGATCGGCGAGCGGGCCGTGGCCCGGGGCCGGATGGAGGCCGAGGAGGCCGAGGCGATCGTCGCGCGCATCAGCCCGGCGCTGGATGACGAGGCCCTCGCGGGCGTCGACATCGCCATCGAGGCGGTCCCGGAAGTGCTCGACCTCAAGCGCGACGTCTTCCGCCGCCTCGACCGCGTCCTCAAGCCGGAGGCGCTCCTCGCCTCGAACACCTCCGGGCTCTCGATCACCGCCCTGGCGCGCGAGACCGGCCGCCCCGACCGCGTGCTCGGCCTCCACTTCTTCAACCCCGCCAGCGTGATGCGGCTGGTGGAGGCGATCCGGGGCGAGGACACCTCCGACGCGACCATCGGCGCGGGCGAGGACTTCGCCCGGAGCCTCGGCAAGACGCCGGTGCGGGTCGTGGAGTGCCCCGGCTTCCTGGTCAACCGCCTCCTCACGCGCGGGATGCTCGCCGCGTACCGGATGGCCGAGGCGCTCGGCGCCGACCCGGCCGCCGTCGACGTCGTGGTCGAGGAGAGCGGGCCGGCGCCCATGGGGCCCTTCGCGCTGGGCGACCTGGTGGGCCTCGACACGCTCGACCACATCCAGCGCGACCTGGCGGCGGCCTACGGGCCGCGGTTCGCGCCGTCGCGGCGGCTGAGCGAGCTGGTGGCCAAGGGTCGGCTGGGCCGCAAGTCGGGCGGCGGCTTCTTCGACGGCGCCCGGCCCGAGGCCGAGCCGGACGACGCGGCCCGGGCGGTCGCCGAGCGCTACTACCTGGCGGCCCTGCACGAGGCATGCCTCTGCCTGGAGGAGGAGGTTGCCGCGCTGCCCGACATCGACCTCGCGATGCGTCTCGGCGCCCGCTGGAGCGAGGGGCCGCTGCAGTGGGCGGACGGGTTGGGTACGACGGAGGCCGCGGCCCGCATGGCGGCCCCGCCACCGTCCGGCGGCGAGCCGCTGGACGTGCCGGGCGCCCTCGCCGAGCGCGCGGCCGCCGGCCGGCCCTTCCACGAGGACGCGGCCGCGTAGCCGCGATGCGGCGCCCGCCCGCCCACCCCGCGCTGGCGGGCCGCTCCCTGCTGACGCTGCGCAACCACCCGGCGGAGGCGGTCGCGGCGGTCCTCGACCTGGCCGCGGAGCTCAAGGCCGCCCCCCGCGCCGGCTGGCCTCCCTGGCTCGCCGGCCGGGTGGTGGCGCTGATGTTCGACCGGCCCTCCACGCGCACCCGGATCTCCTTCGAGTCCGGCGTGGCGCGGCTGGGCGGGTCCAGCCTCTTCCTCTCGCCGCGCGACATGCAGCTCGGCCGGGGGGAGCCGATCGAGGACACCGCGAAGGTGATGTCCCGCCTGGTGGACCTGATCGTCGTGCGAACGGGCGCGCACGCGCAGATCGAGGAGCTCGACCGGGCCGCGAGCGTGCCGGTGGTCAACGGCCTCACCTACGAGCACCACCCCTGCCAGGCGCTCGCCGACGCCCAGACGCTGCGCGAGCGCTTCGGCCCGCTCCCGGGTCTGGAGATCGCCTACGTCGGCGACGGCAACAACTGCTGCGTCTCGCTGGCGGTGGTGGCCGCGAAGACCGGCATGCGGCTCGCCTGCGCCTGCCCTCCGGGCTACCTGCCGCCGGCCGAGCTGATCGCCTGGGCGGACGCGGAGGCCGCCACGCTCGGCGGCTCGGTGCGGCTGCTGGAGGATCCGCGCGAGGCCGCCGCCGGCGCGCGCGCGCTCTACACGGACACGTGGGTGTCGATGGGCGACGAGGAGCGCGAGGGGGAGCGGCTGGCCGCGCTCGAGCCCTATCGCATCGACGACGCCCTGCTCGCGCTCGCCGCGCCCGACGCGATCGCGATGCATCCGCTGCCGGCCCACCAGGGGCACGAGATCACCTCCGCCGTCCTCCACGGCCCGCGCTCGGCGGCATGGGACCAGGCCGAGAACCGGATGCACGCGCAGGCCGCGCTGCTCGTCCACATCCTGGGAGCCGGCGCGCAGTAGTCAGCGCGCCTCGGTGGGATGCCGGGGGAGCC
This sequence comes from Miltoncostaeaceae bacterium, assembly GCA_033856495.1. Taxonomy (GTDB): domain Bacteria; phylum Actinomycetota; class Thermoleophilia; order Miltoncostaeales; family Miltoncostaeaceae; genus JAWVEW01. The sequence continues at coordinate 2,013 of JAWVEW010000459.1, forward strand.
CGAAGGTAACCTCCCGGCGTGCTGCCGCTGATGGACAAGAACCCGACCCGGCGCTTCCCGATCCTCACGGTGGTGTTGATCGCCGTGAACGCGGCGATCTTCGTCTTCCAGCTCACGAAGCCCGGCGACTACTCGCTGAACAGCCAGACGGCGTTCATCTGCGAGTGGGGGCTCGTGCCGGATCACCTCATCCACGGCCCCCGCGGCGAGCTTCCCGTCGTCATCCCCGATGCGCAGCCGGGCGACGTCACCTGCGAGGAGATCAACGAGCGCCACAACCGCTTCCTCGGACTGATCACCAGCCAGTTCCTCCACGGCGGCTGGTTCCACCTGATCTTCAACATGTTGTTCCTGTGGGTCTTCGGCAACAACATCGAGGACCGTCTCGGGCGATTGCGCTTCCTGCCCTTCTACCTGCTCTGCGGGGCACTGGCCGGCCTGGTCCAGGCGCTCGTCAACGCGTCCGAGCAGGCTCCGCTGATCGGGGCCTCCGGCGCGATCGCCGGCGTGCTCGGCGGCTACATCATGCTGTTCCCGCACGCGCGCGTCTGGACCTTCATCCCGCCCTTCTTCGTGCTGCCGATACCGGCCTGGATCACGCTGGGGCTGTGGTTCGCGTTCCAGCTGCTGTACGCCGGCGGCTCCACCCAGGTCGGCGGCGGCGTGGCCTACTTCGCCCACATCGGCGGCTTCATCGCCGGCCTGCTCCTGATCCGCCCCTTCATGGCCGGCCGCGCGCCGCCGACGCCGCCGCCCGCGCCGGTGAGGCCGGTGTACTGACGATGCCGCGTTGGCTGCACCGGCGCGCTCGGGAGCCGCGGCCGCCGCCGGTCCAGTGGCGGCCGGTGGCCTGGGCGCGCCACCAGCCCGAGGCCGAGATGCTGGCCGGGATCCTGCGCGACAACGGGATCCCCGTCTTCTTCCGCCGCGCCGGCGGCGTCGACGTGCCCGACTACCTCGCCGGCGGCGCGCGCGTCCTGCTGGTGCCGGCGGACCGCCTGCTGGAGGCGCACGCGCTGCTCGATCCCCAGGAGCCGATCCCGCCTGCGGAGGAGGCCGGGGGCGCGCCCTGATCCGGCGGCCCCGGGGCCGCTCGTCGTACACTAGGCGCATGCCGGTCGAGAGCAGGTTCGGCGTCGGGCTCTCCACCGCCCCGCTGCCGGCGCGGGCGGCGGCGGAGGCGTGCGAGCAGGCGAGCGCCTCCCTGGGCGGCGCCCCAGCCACGCTGGCCATCGCGTTCGCCTCGCCGGACATGTTCGAGGACGGCGCGGCGCTGGTCGCGATGATCCACGAGCGCCTCGCGCCCGAGAACCTCCTGGGCTGCATGGGCGAGGCGATCATCGGCGCCGGGCGCGAGGTCGAGGGCGGCCCCGCCCTCGCCCTCTGGGTGGCGCACCTGCCCGGCGCCTCGATCCGCACCTTCCGGCTCTCCGCCCGGCCGCTGGAGGACGGGCTCGCCGTGCTGGGGTGGCCGGACGACCTGGGCGCGGACCCGCTGATCCTGCTGGCCGATCCCTTCACGTTCCCCGCCGACGGGCTGCTGGCCCAGCTCAACTCCGAGGAGCAGCGGACGGAGGTGGTGGGCGGGCTGGCCTCCGGCGGCCGCCGGCCCGGCGAGCACCGGCTGATCATCGGGCACGACGTCGTCGACGAGGGCGCCGTCGCGGTCTCGGTGGGCGGAATCCCGCTCATCACGGTCGTCTCGCAGGGGTGCGCGCCGATCGGGCCCGACATGGTCGTGACGGCGGGCGAGGGGTCGGTCGTGGAGGAGCTCGCCGGCAAGCGGGCGATCGAGAAGCTCGAGGAGGTCGTGACGGCCCTGGACCCCGACGAGCGCCGGCTGGCCTCCCAGGGCCTGCTCGCCGGGCTCGTCATCGACGAGAACCTGCCCGACTACGGGCGCGGCGACTACCTCATCCGCGGCATCGTGGGTGGCGATCAGCAGACCGGCGCGCTGCACGTGGGCGAGCGGGTGCGGGTGGGCCAGACGATGCGCTTCCACGTACGCGACGCCACGTCCGCCGACGACGACCTCCGCCAGGCGCTTCGACGTGCCCGCAGCGCGGGCGCGGCGCCGGCCGGCGCCCTCATCTTCAGCTGCAACGGACGCGGCACCATGATGTTCGACGGCCCCGACCACGACGCCGCGGCGGTCGCCGAGGAGCTGGGTCCGGTGCCGACGGCGGGGCTCTTCTGCAACGGTGAGATCGGTCCCGTGGGGCACAAGAACTTCCTTCACGGCTTCACAGCCACGATGGCGATCTTCCTCGCGCCGTCGACCGGCGCCTGACGCGCGCGCCTCACACACGCGCCCGCACGGGATCTCGCTCTGTCGACGTGGCCGGCGGCATGCCTGTCGCCGCGTGACAGATGCTGCACGACCGGTTACGGCCGGGACCTCGGCTCTTGTAAAATCCGGCCGTCTCACATAAGCATGCACATGACACGGTGCCCGATCACGAGGTGAATGATGGTCGACGAGGAACGGCGAGAGGGTCGGGGGAGGATCGGCGCCGAGATCTACGAGCAGGTCGAGAAGATGATCTCGGAGGAGAAACTCACTCGCACCGAGGCGTTCCAGCGACTCTCCGACGCGACCGGTCGACGCCCCGGCACCGTGGCGGCGAACTATTACCGCGTCGCGCGACAGCGCGG
>JAWVEW010000460.1:0-9874 GCA_033856495.1 Miltoncostaeaceae bacterium
CACCGTGCACAACCTGGGCGACGCGCTCACCGCGCTGCCCCTGGCCGCCGCCTTCCTGCTCTCGCGCCGGCCGGCGACCGCGCGCCTCACCTACGGCTACGGGCGCACCGAGGACCTAGCCGGCCTCGCCGTCCTTGTCATCATCCTGTTCTCGGCCGGCTATGCGGCCTACGAGGCGATCAGCCGTCTGCTCCACCCCACCACTCCCGGGTACCTCCTCGCGGTGGCGATCGCCGGCGTGATCGGCTTCGTGGGAAACGAATGGGTTGCCGTATACCGCATCCGCACCGGGCGGCGGATCGGCTCGGCGGCGCTCGTGGCCGACGGCCAGCACGCACGGATCGACGGTTTCACGAGCCTCGCGGTGGTCGGGGGCGCGATCGGCGTGGCGCTCGGCTTCCCCCTGGCCGACCCGATCGTCGGGCTGGTCATCTCGGTGGTCATCCTGCGCATCGTCTGGAGCTCGGCCAAGCAGATCGGACTGCGCATCCTGGACGGGATCGAGCCCGAGATCGTTCAGGCCATCCGCCACGAGGCGGCACACGTGCCCGGCGTGAGCTCGGTCGGCGAGGTGCGGGCCCGCTGGCTGGGGCACGCGGTCTGGGCCGAGGTCAACGTCGCGGTCTCCGGCAACCTCAGCGTGGAGGTCGGCCACCAGGTGGCGGTCGCGGTGTGGACGCGGCTGGTCGAGCGGGTCGAGCATCTCGAGGAGGTGCTCGTCCACGTGGACCCGCCCGGCGCGGCCGGCGAGGCTCACCATTCCGCACGGCTCCGTGGGTACACGGGGCACGTCCAGCCTGGTCACGCTCACGACGGGGCGGGAGCAGGAGCCGGATAGGGAGCGTCGCGACCCTTCTTCCGGCGGTGCCGCCCGTTTCCGGCCGAAGCCGGTCGGCCAGCGAGGCGGACGCACGTCCGGCCTCGACAGCGGGGATGGGCTCCGACGCACAGACAAACGCCCGTTATGCTGACTGCGTGAGCGACGAGCGCTGCGACCTTCTGTGCCTGGACCTGCCGCTGGCCGAGGCGCTGCGCGGCGGGCGCCTGGCACCCGAGCTTGCCGAGCGCGCCGCCGCGACGGCGCGGGCGTTTGCCGACCCGACCCGGCTCACCCTCGCCGCCGCCCTCGCCCGGTCGGAGGTGGAGCTCTGCGCCTGCGATCTGTCCTGGATCTGCGAGCGCTCGGAGCAACTGGTGGGCCACCACCTGCGCACGCTGCGACGGGCCGGCCTGGTGGTCGCCCGCCGGGAGGGCAAGATGGTGCTCTACCGGCTGACCGATCAGGCGCGGGCGCTGCTTGGTGCAGTGATCGAGCCCGCAGAGCTTCTCCGATGAGCACCCAGCGCGTCGGACTGGCGGTCCGGGCCGCGCCCGCCGGCGCGCCCGGCGCGGCGGCGATGGGAAGCCCCGAGTGGCTTCGCCTTGCCGCCTGGGCGCGACGGCTCTCCTGGCTGAGCCTTGTCTGGATGGGCGCCGAGGGGGCCATCGCCATCATCGCCGGCCTCCTGGCCGGATCGGTGGCGCTGATCGGCTTCGGCCTCGATTCGGCGATCGAGGGCTTCGCGAGCGTGATCATCATCTGGCGCTTCAGCGGCGCCCGCACGCTCTCCGAGTCCGCCGAGCGGCGCGCCCAGAGGCTCGTGGCCGTCCAATTCTTCCTCCTCGCGCCCTACGTGGCGGTCGAGGCGGTCCGCAGCCTGGCCGCCGGCGAGCACCCGGGGACGAGCTGGCTCGGGATCGGCCTTGCGATCTCGAGCGCGATCGGCATGCCGGTGCTCGGGCAGGCCAAGCGCCGGATCGGCGAGCGCCTCGGTTCGCTGGCCACCAAGGGCGAGGGCGCCCAGAACCTGCTCTGCGCCTACCTGGCCGGAGCGCTGCTCGTGGGCCTGCTCGGAAACGCCCTCGTCGGCCTCTGGTGGCTCGATCCGGCGGTGGCGCTCCTCATCGCCGCCGTCGCCGTCAAGGAGGGCGTCGAGACGTGGCGGGGCGAGGGTTGCGCGTGCTGCGCCTCACCGCTTCCAGCGGCTCCCGCCGCCGGCGGCTGCACCGACGAATGCTGCAGGCCGGACGAACCTTGAGACGGTCTCCACCGGGGCGCCGAGGTCCTGCGCCGTCCCACTGACCGCACCGCGCTGGGTTGTCGGGCTCGTCGGGGGTCCGGCAACGACCGGTGCTGCAGTAGTCGAGTCTCGCCAGCGCTCGCGAGAGCGGACCATCGAGGTGGATGATCCTCGCCGCTGGAGCAATCGTCGCTGCGCTGGTCGGGGTGGCGGTCCTCGCCCTCGGCAGGGGCCGGTCATTCCCTGAGGCTCGGGAGCGAGGTCTTCGCGGAGCATCCTTCCGGGACGCTTCCTCGCGGCCGACTTCGCGCTGCAGGACGCTCACCGGCGAGCTGGTTCGGATGCGCGACCAGCGGGGTCGCGCGCCGGCGCGCCGGCGATCACGCCCAGAGAGCGCCGCTCCCCGCGCCGCGACCCTCTACGAGTGCCCTGCCTGCGGCGAGCGCTCCCTCGGCGAGCAGCGCTGCCGGACTGCAACGCGTTCTGCCGGCGGGTGGGACCGGGCGGGCCCTGCCCGCACTGCGACGAGCCGGTGGCCGTTGCCGACCTGGTGGCGCCGGCGTGGTCTGGAGAGCCCCGACCACGTAAACCAACCGCGCGCGCCTCTACGAAACCCGGGGCGGTTCAGCCCCCTCCGGAGTGCCCGCTCTCTTGAGGACGGGCTAGGCGCCCCCGGCCATCGGGGTGACCGTGCGGTGAGCCCCGATTGCTTCGAGGAGCGCCTCCGGCGCTGGCCGGCCGGCCTCCTCGAGTCTGGCGGCCGCATAGCGGAGCGCATAGGCGACCGCCTGCTGTGCGGGCTGGAGGCCGATATCGTGATGGTCCCAGCCCAGCACGCCCTCGAGAGTCAGGGCGACGGCGGTCCGCTCCTCTGCCGTCTGCTCGGCGGCGACGGCCAGAATCAGCGCCGGAACGGCAAGGCTCAGAGAAACGGGCGAAGCCGCGTCGCGGACGAGCCGGGGAACCGGCCCGACGGTCGAGCGGCGTAGCTCCACGGCGGTGCGCGCGCTGGGGCGCTGGTCTCGGGCGTCTGCCCGGGGTGCCACCCATATCCCCAGCGCCCACGCGGGATCGTCCCAGCGCAGGCCGTCGTCGGGCAGGCGGACGATGTCCGTCGCCGCCGTCCAGAGCGCCGCCTGGCGCACGACGGCGCGGAGCGGCTCTGAGGCTTCACCGCTCGCGTGGTGCACAGCGAGCGCGGCGGCCCCACCCGACAATGACAGTCGATCGCTCGCGGCCTGTCGGGGCCAGCGCCCCGGCGCGGGATCGAAGCGGACGCTTGCGCACGGGGCTCCGGCCACCAGCTCGACGCTTGCCCGCACGAGGGTCTGGCCCCGCAGTCTCACCCGCCACCTCCGCGCGCGCACCTTCGCCGCCGGGCCGCCGGCTCCAGGGGAGAAGTCTAGGACCCCTGGCCGCGATCGAGGCGGCCGCTCCGGGGCCGCGGGAGGCCACGGCGAACAGATAGGGATGGGGCGGCTGGGGCTTCGGGCGCGGCTCATCGCCGCCTTCGTCGCGGTCGCCGCGATCGCAACCCCGGTCGCCGCGCTCCGCACCACGCATGGGCTGGATGCCAGCTTCGAGCGCTACCAGATCCGCCGCAGCGCTGACACCGCTCAGAGCGCAGCTCTCGCGCGGGAGAGCTACGCGGCATCTCGGCGAGCCAAACGCGGGCCTTCGCCTTCTGGCGCGTCGATCTGGCCCGGTGCTGAGCTCGCGGTAGCCGCCGCGTCGCAGCTCGGGAGACGGGATTCGGGAGCCGACGCCTACTCGTAGAGCCTCTTCCCAGGCCGCCCCTGCCAGCCGCGGTGAGCGCCACGCCGCGATCGGGCACGCACGTTGCTCCACACTCCCTCGAAGGGGGCGCCCTCAACCGATTGACTGCGGGGTCGCCCAGACGGTCCCGACCACGTGTCCCTGCCGGATCGGCTCCAGCGCGACGTGGAGGCGCAGGCTGCGCGAGGGGCTGCTCCGCCTCACGAGCGCGGTCATCTGGTTCCCCGCGAGGGTGGCGAGCTGACCCTGATAGAGCGGGGCGCTCGGGCGCGTCCCCAGCAGCACCCTGGTGGCCGCGGTCGTCGCGATCCGCACGCCGCCGCCCTCGGTCGGGAGTCCGTGCAGGACGACCTCGAGCAGCCCCGGCACGCGTCCGCGCAAGACGGTGCCGAGGCGCAAGGTGATGTATCCAAGGCGATCGATCGACCCCGCCTCGACCTGCCCCGTGAGTTGCGCCGAGAAGCCATTTTGGAAGGGGTCGGCCGGGACGCCGGCCCGCCCCGGCGCTGCGGGCGCGACCGGGACCGCGATCGTCACGCGCGCGCCAGAGCCCTGGCCGTCGTTGGCGCGGGCGTTCCAGCCCGGCCGAAGCGGCCCGGAGACCGCCCACGCGATCCCGAGCACGAGCGCCCCGGCGGTGCCCGCAGCGAGCAGCGGACGACGGCGACCGCCTGGGCCCGCCCGCCGCAGGAGTCGCGTCCCGAACGGCAAGGCGACCATGAGCGCACAGGCCACGTAGAGCGCCTCCGCCCAGGCGGTGCGGGTGTCGCTGCCGGTGGCCAGGCCGTGCACCAGCGCGGCTCCGTACACCGCAAAGGCCAGCCCGTGCAGCCGCCGCCAGGCCGAATAGCCGATCCTCCTGCGCAGAAGCGTCGTCACCCAGACGGCCACCGCCAGGTAGAGGGCGACGATCCCGAGCCCCATCCACAGCGGTCGGTAGTGGCTGGCCAGCGGGACGAGCACCTCGGCAAGACCGAAGCGTGTGAAGGGGTCGAGCCAGACCGCCACCAGGTGGATGCCGATGAAGATCAGCCCGAGCAGGCTGAGGAAGCGGTGGACCTCGTTCGTGAGGAAGCGCGGCCATCGCGGGGACGCCAGGCGCAGGGAGAGCAAGAGGCCGACCATCACGGAGAGGCTCAGGAGCCCGAGCGCGGTGAACCCACCCGCTCGGGCTGCGTCCCAGGTGACGGCGCCCCAGCCGCTCACGCAAGCCGCTCAGGCGGGGGCGGCCAGCCGCCGACCGTTTCGGCGTCGCCCGAATCCGGGACCATCAGCGCGGCGAGCCCGTGGCGCACGAGCATCGCGCGTCCCTCGATCCGCCCGAGGATCAGCGCGGTCTTGGCGGCCACCTCGGCCTGGTCGCAACGCGCCGCAGCCACGCTCACCGACCACAGCCCGCTGGCCGCGGGCTCCCCCGTGCGCGGGTCCACCAGGTGGTGGCACTCCCGCCCGTCCTGGCGCCAGCGCCGACGGGCGACGCTCGAGGTGGCGATCGCGCCGCCCCGCAGCAGAACGGTCCAGCTGCCCTCCCGCCCGCCGACCGCGATCGGCCAGCCGGCGAAACCAGGAGGCTGACCGAGGACCGCGAGGTCGCCGCCGGCGCTCACGAGCGCCGTCTCGACCCCGCGGGCGCGGAGCAGCTCCAGCGCCGCGTCGACCGCCATCCCCTTGGCGATGCCCCCGAGGTCGAGGCCGACCCCCGCCGGGAGGACCACACGGCGTCGACTCCGGTCGAGCCGGATGCGCCGCCAGCCACCGTCCGCGCGGGGCGCCGCCGCCGGCATGGTGGGGGCGCCGGACAGCTCGGTGAAGCTCCGGTCGTAGCCGAGCGCGCGCAGCTGCTCGAGAAGCGTCGGGTCGTAGATGCCGCCCGTCGCCTCGGCCGCGGCGAGTGCCCGCGCGAGCACGCGCTCGAGCAGCGGGCTCACCGCGACCGGCGCGCCCGCGCTCCCGTTGAGCAGGCTCAACTCGCTCTCCGGCAGGAAGCGGCTGAGGCGGCGCTCCCATTCGACGAAGAGGCCTCTCACCGCGCCGCCGGTCGCAGCGCGCTCCTCGGGAAGCAGGATCTCCACCCCGGTCCCCATCGCCGAAAAGCGCGCCCGGCACAGGCCGGGCAGCAATCCGCGTTGGATCAGTGCCCGAGCAGGCCGCGCGGGCCTGGGGTCGCGGCCGGCGTTCCCCGCGACGGCGACGGTGTGGCTGCGAGGCCGGCTTCATCACGACGGCCGTCGTGCGCGCCGCCTCGACGGTCGGTCCAGGAATCCGCCAGCGGAAGGGTGAGGGCGCCGAGGAGGACCCCCCCGACGATCGTGGCGACGACGAGCGCCCGACGAGCGCCGGCCGCGCGCAGCCGCTGCCCCTGCCCGCCCGGCCGCCAGTCAGCCGCCGCCAACCGGGGCACGCGAAGGACGTAGGCGAGCACGTGCACGCCCGTCACGACGATCCACACCACGAAGCTCGCCTGATGGAGGCTGAGGAGGACCCCGCGGCCGGAGCGGCCCACCGCGATGAGCGCGACTCCCGTCGCCAGGAGCGCCACGGTGGAGAGCGCGACCAGGGGACCCAGCATCCGCAGCAGCAGCCGCGGTGCCCCCTTGCGCCGGTAGGCGATGCCGCCGCCGTAGTAGCGCAGGAAGCGATAGCCGGTGCTCGCGAGCTTGAGGGCCACCGGCGGGATGAGGAGCATCCCGATGAAGATGTGCTCGGGCAGCAGGGTGCCGAGAAAGAGGGCCGTCACCCCCTCGGCGACCAGCAGCGGCAAGAGGACCACGGCGGCCGCTGCCGTGAGCCGCTCGTTGCCCGCGGTCCCACCGCCCCTCGCCCGCGCGTCCTCGGCGTCGGTCTGCTGGTGCGCGAGCCATTCGCTGCGGGCCCAGGCCCAGGCCCCGCCGCGGGCGGCCCTGCTCACGAGGGGCCCGATGAGGCGACCGGCACGGGGGCCGGCGCAGACGCGACCGGGGCCGGATCGACGAACCTGCTGCTCCCGTCCTGATCGAAAAAGCCGCCCGAGGACCGGGTTGGCGCGGCCGGCGCCGCCGGGCGCGTCGGCGGCGGATGCGAGCTCACGCCGGTGCGATGTCCGGCGGCGAGCCAGGACAACGTCCCAAAGCCGGCGATGCCGATGGCGAGCGCGCCCCGCTTGAGCCGCCCAAGGCGCCGGGCGAGCTCATCGCGCGACGGACGCTGTCCCCGGCCCCCGCGCTCGAGGCCGGTCCGGGGCGGCCTGGAGGTTGGTGCAGGCGAGTCCGGCGGCGGCCGCCAGAACTCCCAGTCCAGGTCCAACCTCGGGTCGGGGCCGGGTGCAGATCCATCATCGACGGCTCGGTTCGGGCTCATGCGACTGTCGCGTGCCTCGGCGCAATGGGGGGCGGAGCCAGGCTAGAGGTGGCCGGGCAAGGCGCGCGCAACGGGGAGGCAATGGTCCGGTAAAGAGCGTTGGCACCGCTCGGACGCCGCCTTCGGGCCATTCGCCTGAGGCCTTCTCGAGCGAGGACGGTCACGCCCGCTCGCCGGGTGGAGGCGTCCCGCTCTCGACTGGGGGTGCCGGCAGAATCACCTCGAAGCGGGCCGGTCGCGGGCGGGCGAGCCGCAGACGGCCCCCGCCGGCCTCGATCAGGGCACGCGCCAGTGGCAGCCCGATCCCGCCGGTCGGCCTCTGCTCGAAGATCGCCGCTTCGGCGTTCGGCGCCACCCCCGCGCCCGCGTCGCTGACCGAGAGGATCAGGTGACCGTCGACGCGCCTGGCCTCTGCGACCACCGTGCCGCCGCCGTGGCGGAGCGCGTTCTCCAGCAGCACGTCGAGGGCCTGCTCCAGGGCGCCCCGGGCCCCCAGGGCAAGGCTCGTCCCGCCGGCCCGCGCCTCGAGCGCGCGCCGTTGGCGCCGGTAGGTGGGAAGCCAGGCGCTGACGCGCTGGCGCAGGAGGCTGGCCGCATCGATGGGCGCGACGGCCCCGGCTCGGCCGTGGCGCGCCAGGGCGAGGAGGTCCTCAACCGTGCGCTCCAGACGCTCGCTCTGCTCGAGCGCCGCTCGCGCCTCCTGGCGCACTGCGGCATCCGGCGCGTCGGCAAGCTCCTCGAGCCGCAGCCGAATGGCGGTGAGCGGCGTGCGCAGCTGATGCGAGACGTTGGCGGAGAAGGCGCGCTCCCGCTGCACGAGCTCGGCGATCCGCTCGGCGCTTCGATCGAGCGCGACGGCCAGCGCGTCCATCTCGGGCAGGACCTGGCGACCTGCGCGAGCGGTGAAATCCCCCGCGCCGAGGCGGGCGGAGGTCTCGGCGAGTCGCTCCAGCGGCCGGGCGAAGCGCCGCCCCTGGAGCAGCCCGAGGGAGAGCGCGGCGACGATTCCTCCGACGGCCAGCAACCCGATCACGAGCCAGAGATGCGCCACCCGCTCGTCGACCTCTCCCGTCGGCGCCGAGACGCTCACGACGGCACCCTTGGCGGCGGCGGCGCTGGCGCTCATATGATCGTCCGCGGGGCGCGAGCCCACGAGAACCGTGCCCCTGCGGTCAGTGACCGTGAACGTGTGCCCGGTTGAAAGGAGGCGGCGTACCCGTGCCAGGGGCAGCGCTCGCCCCACCTCCAGATCGTCCTCGATCGCCCCCGCGACCGCCTGGGCCTCTCGCTGGAGACTGGTGGTCGCATCGCTTCGCACGAGCCGGGTGCCCACGAGACCCAGCGGCACCCCGAGGATGATCACGGCGGCGAGCGCGATCAGGACCGACGAGGCCAGCAGGCGCGCGCGCACTCAGCCGGCCTGGAAGCGCAGCCCCACGCCGCGCACGGTGTGGAGCAGCCGGGGACGCTCGGGATCGTCGCCGAGCTTTCGCCGCAGCGCCGAGACGTGGACGTCGAGCGTCTTGGTCGAGCCGTACCAGTTGGCGTCCCAGACCTCCGCCATGATCCGCTCGCGCGAGACCACCGCGCCCGCCTCGCCGAGGAGCAGGGCGAGCAGATCGAATTCCTTCGGGGTCAGCGAAAGCTCGCGCTCACCGAGCCAGGCCCGGCGGGCAGCCGGATCGACGCGCACGCCGCAGGCGGCGAGGACCGGCGCGCGCCGCCGAAGCAGCGCCCGCACGCGCGCCAGCAGCTCGGCGAGGCGAAACGGCTTTGCCTGGTAGTCGTCGGCGCCCGCGTCCAGGCCGACCACGGCGTCGATCTCCTCCGCCCGCGCGGTCAGCATCAGGATCGGCGTCGTCTTCCCGGCCGCCCGAAGCCGCTGACATACCTCGACGCCGTCGATCCCCGGCAGGCCGAGGTCGAGGATCACGAGGTCGTGGCGCCCCTCGAGACCCCGGGCGACGGCGAGCTCGCCATCGCCGACCACCTCCACCTCGTGCCCTTCCCGGCGCAGGGCGCGAGCGAGCGGTTCCGCGATCGCCCGGTCATCCTCCACCACGAGCACGAGCGGCATCGCTTGATGGTAGGCGTCTCATGCCGTGGCCGTCCCCGCTCGCAGACGCGCAACGTCGAGCGCCTCGGGTAACAGGGGCGGGCGTGCTGAGGGGCCGCGACAGCAGGGACGCCGGGGGGCTTCAGAGCGGCGGGCGGGGGCGGGGGCCGCGGAGGAGCAGGACGAGGAGGCGGCGCCCAGGCGGGTGGCGATGGCGAGCGAGCGCGACGAGTCGTCGGGCAGCAGTCCCTGCATCTCGCGCCTCGAGGCTCAGGGCATCCCAGACCGCGCCACCGAGCTCAGCCATTGCGACCCTGTTCCGGCGGCGCTGGCCCTCCCGATCCCTGCTACGGCTGGTTTTTTTTGTTGGTCAGGCGCAGCTGGCCACGACCCTCGTGGGGTCGTGCGCACACCCTCCGCCCGTCCCAGGCGCGATGGAGCCGCGCCTGCTTGACTCGGCAGCGGTCTCCCTCAACTGCGCATCTCGAGAGGCGGGTACATGGTCACCAAGACGAGCCGCTGGTCCGTAGCCGAAACGGTCGCCCGCCTCCAGGCGGTGGTGGCGGCGAGGGGGATGAAGCTGTTCGGGGTGATCGACCACAGCGGCGAGGCCGAGGCGAGCGGCCTCGAGCTGCGGGACACCAAG
>JAWVEW010000461.1:0-13417 GCA_033856495.1 Miltoncostaeaceae bacterium
ACGGCCAGAGCTACAACATCAACGCCGACACGGTGGCGGGCGCGCTCGCGGCGGCCCTGGGCGCGCGGAAGGTCATCTTCCTGACCGACGTCGAGGGCCTCTACCGGGAGGCCAGCGACCCGACCAGCCTCATCAGCGAGTGCGACCTGGCCGGCCTCGACGCGGCGGTGCGCTCGGGCGGCGTCGGGGCCGGCATGCTGCCGAAGCTGGCGGCGGTGCGCGAGGCCCTGGCCGGCGGCGTCGGCGCCGCCCACATCATCGACGGCCGGCTCCCGCACTCGGTGCTGATCGAGCTGTTCACCGAGGCCGGCATCGGCACCAAGGTGACGGCGTGATCGACGAGCGCCTCGTCGAGCGCGAGGCCGCCGCCCTCATGCCCACCTACCGCCGCCAGCCGGTCGCCTTCGTGCGCGGCCGCGGCGCGAACCTCTACGACGCCGCGGGCCGCGAGTACCTCGACTGCATGGCCGGCATCTCGATGAACAACGTCGGTCACTGCCATCCGGCGGTGGTGGCGGCGATCCGCGAGCAGGCGGCCGACCTCATCAACTGCTCCAACCTCTACTACACCGAGCCGATGATCGAGCTGGCGGAGTGGCTGCGCGACAGCTCGCTGGGCGGCAAGGTCTACTTCTGCAACTCCGGCGCCGAGGCCTCCGAGGCGGCCCTCAAGCTCGCCCGCAAGCGCGGCGGCCCGGGCCGCCCCGAGGTGGTCGCGCTGGACGCCGGCTTCCACGGCCGCACCTATGGCGCCCTCTCGCTGACCGGTCAGCCGGGCAAGCAGGATCCCTTCCGGCCGCTGGTGCCGGGCGTTCACCACGTCGAGCGCAACGACCGGGTCGCCCTCGAGGCGGCCGTCGGCGACCGGACCTGCGCGATCTTCATCGAGGTGGTGCAGGGCGAGACCGGCGTCTACCCCCTCGAGGACGACTTCATCCGGCTCGCGCGCGACCTGGCCGACCGCGCCGGCGCGCTGCTGGTCGTCGACGAGGCCCAGACCGGCCTCTCGCGCACCGGTCCGCTCTTCGCCCACCAGGACGTGGGCGTGGCGCCGGACCTGATGTGCCTGGCCAAGAGCCTGGGCGGCGGCGTGCCGATCGGGGCGCTCGTGGCCGCTCCGCCCGTCGCCGACGTCCTCGCGCCCGGCGACCACGGGTCCACCTTCGCCGGCAGCCCGCTCGCCTGCGCCGCCGGCCTGGCGGCCTGCAGGGTCCTGGGGGACCCCGCCCTCCAGGCGCACGTGCGCCGGGCCGGCGCCCGGCTGCTGACGGGGCTGGAGGGGCTGGTCGCCGACGGCCTCGCCCGCGAGGCCCGCGGCCGCGGCCTGATGTGCGCGATCGACCTCCCGCGCCCGCGTGCGGCGGAGGCGGTGGCGCGGCTGCTGGAGGCCGGGTTCCTGGTCAACAACACCTCGGAGCGCACGATCCGCTTCCTGCCGCCGCTGATCGTGGCGGAGGAGGACCTCGACCGCCTGGTGGCGGCGGTGCGGCGGGTGGCCGCCGACCTGCGCTGACCCGCCGGCCCCGCGGGGCCGCACGCGATCAGTCCGCCAGGCTGCCCAGTCGGAGGAACTCCAGCACCACCTCGGTGCCGCCGCCGGCGCGCCGGGTCAGGTAGCTCTCGGACAGCGCCTGCATCAGCAGCCGCCCGCGTCCGCCCTCGCTCTGCAGCGGCGGCGCCGTCGGTGCGCCGACCGGCACGGCGGCGCCGGCACGACCCTCGTCGGTCACGCGGACCCATGCTGATTCGGCGGTCGCGCGGTAGCTGAATCCGACCCGGCCGGCCGTCGGCGAGCCGTGCTCCACGGCGTTCGCCAGGGCCTCGGTGACGGCGATGGCGACACGGCTGACGGCGTCCTGGCTCCAGCCCAGCCGGATCAGCGCGGTGCCGAGGCGTCCCCGGAGGGAGGAGACGGCGGCGACCTCTGCCGGCGCCCACACCTCGACCTCGGCCCGTGCGCGGCGGGCTCGGAAGCGGTAGATGATCTCCAGGGGGGCGTTCATGACAACAGCATCGACCCCGAGGGCGCACGGGACATTCCCTCAACGGAGGGACTTCGTGTCCGATTCGCGCCGAAATTTGTCCGCGCGGGGCGCGACCGGCCCTCAGACCTCGTCGTCGCGCGACCAGGGGGTCCGCGGGCGCTCCTGGCGCTCGCCGTCGACGAAGAGGTCCACGCGCTCGTCGAAGAACGCGATGCGGCCGCGGATCCGCTCCATCTCCGGCAGCGGGTCGAGGTAGCTCCAGGCCAGGTCGTCGAGGATGCGCCCGCCAATCCGCGCCGACCAGTAGACCGCCTCGCCCTTGTACGGGCATCCGGTGCGCCGGGCGCTCGGCTCGAGCAGGTCCCAGCGCACGTCCTCGGCCGCGAGGTAGTAGCGGGTCGGCAGGCCGGTCTCGAAGATCAGCAACGGCCGCCCGCTCTCCGCCAGCACCGAGCCGTCCACCGAGACCACGACCCGGCGCGAGCTGGCGCGCACCTCGACGCGGTGGAAGGGGTCGCGCGGATGGATGAACACCTCGTCGTCCTCCTCGAACCAGGCGTCCATGGCGCCCCAGTCGAGCGCGAGGTGGTCGGCCAGATCGGGGTCGTCGTAGCTCCAGGCGGCGGCCTCGGCTGCGCGGCCGGCGACGGCCACGGTCCAGGTCCCGGCGACCGGGTGCGCGCGCTGCGCGGCGCGCTCGGCGGGGCGCAGCATGTCGGTCCGGACGTCCTCCCGGGGGAACGCGTAGAGCGGCACCGGCCGGCGCGGCTCCCAGACCAGCAGCGCCCGCCGCGAGTCCGCGACGTCGGCGCCGCCGAAGCGGGCGCGCACGCGCCGGCCGCTCTCGATGTAGCGCAGGTCGTCGGCCGGGCGGGGATCGATGCGTCGCGCCATCCGACCCCGGATGATGCTCCGACCTAGCCCTCCAACGCCCTCAGGACGTAGAGCGGCCCCTCCTCGTTCCCGCGCGAGGCGCGCGCGCCGTCCAGCGTCGACAGCTGGCGCTCGCCGCGGACGCTCGCGGGCCCCCCCAGTGGCCGGCGCGGCCGCCAGCGCACGTCGGCTTCCGAGGGCGCCGGCTGGGGCTCGTTCCAGGCGCCCGAGACGCGGTCGACGCCCGGCTCCAGCTCGTGCCCGGCGGCGAGCAGCGCCCGCTCCGCACGCCCCAGGTCGATCGCGGCGATCGCGAGCAGCCGCTCGCCCATCCGCTCGACGACGAGCCTCCCCAGCGGCCCCGCCGCCAGGTCGTCGGCGGTCGCCGGGTCGCCGGCGTCGATGAGGAGCGCCGAGCGCAGCCTCAGGCGCCTGGTCGACCCCGCCCACTCGGCCGCCGCGGCCGCCACGGCCGGCGGAAGGCCGTCGGCGGTGAGCCGGCGCAGCGCTCCCAGCGCCCCCTCGGGGCCCAGCTCGCGCGCGCCCGCGCGGACCGACTCGGGCGTGAGGCGCGCACGCTCGGGCTGGCCGGGCACTCGGGCGCACAGGAGATCGAGCGTCAGCCGCTCGCCCGCGGTCGGCCGCCGCCGCAGCACGAGCTCGAAGCTCGGCCGGCAGACCGCCAGCGGCCCCGCCGGCGGACGCCCGTCCACCGCCCGGACGCGCACGGTGCTGGGGGCGCCGGCGGCGTCCACCCCCAGTTCCAGGGCCCCGGCCAGCCAGGCCGGGACGATCGCGCGCAGCGCCAGCTCGGGATCGGGCAGCCCGTCGCCCACGCCGACCGCGGCCTCGGCGGCGAGCGACCGCAGCGCCGCGCCGAGCGCCCACAGCGGCAGCGGCTCGTCCGGCCGCAGCGTCCCCAGGGCCATGGCGCACGCGCCCAGCCGCTCCTGGCAGCGCTCCAGGATCAGCTGTCGAAGCTCGGCCGGCGGCCGCCGGAGGGTCGCCGCGAGGTCGCCCGCCGACGACAGCTCGCGCCGGCCGTCGCCACCGGGGCGGTCGTCGGAGCCCACGCGGAGCAGCCCGCCCTCGCGCAGGAAGGCGAGCGCCGACTCGACGCGCTGGCCGTCGAGGAGCGGCGATCGGGGCAGCTCGTCCAGAACCGGGAGGGCATCCACGAGCTTGGGGTACGCGCGCTGGTAGATGTCGCCGTCAGCGCGCACCCGTGCCGGCGAGCGGCGCAGCTGGGCGAAGAGCGCCGCGGCGTCGTGCGCGGTCTGGATCGGCGCGCCGAGCATGCGCGAGGAGGCCACGGTCGGCAGGGCGGCGGCGTGCGGCCTCGCGATCTCCCGCCGCAGCGGCTCCGTCAGGTCGGTCGGCACCCGGTACTCGCGCTGCCAGCCGAGGGCGAACGCGAAGGCCAGGCCGCGCCGCTCGAGCGCCCGCGCCGCCCGCTGACGCTCGACCGGCGAGCGCGGCACGACGGTGGTCCTGCCGCCCGAGAAGGCGAGCTGGGCGGCGAGCGACCGCGCGGGCGCCGGGACGTCGGACAGGATGGCGGCCAGCCGGCCCTCCTCCAGCACCGCGGCGGCGATGGTCGAGGCGCGGGCGCCTGGCAGCCCGAGCGCGCCGGCCACGGCCCGCAGGTGCCGCGCCGAGGAGGCCTCGAGCAGCTCGCCGAGCGTCAGGCGTGCACCGCCTGGAGAGCGCGTGCGCCATGGCCGGCGGAGCGCGCCGGCAGGGCGCGCCCGCGCCGGCCCGCCGAGGCGGCAGCCGGGGGGGCAGTAGGGCTCGCGCCGCCGCTTGCGCGGCGGCCGGCGGACCGAGCGCGCGACACCGGCCCGAGGATAGATGCGGGTTCGGACGGAATCGGCGCGAACTCGCGCCGACCCTGGGCGTCCGCGCGCGTTGTTGAAGCAGCGTCGATCGCTGGAAGAGGTTCACATGGCAGAGGCTCCCCCCGGTCTCACACGCGGGATGCCGCAGGACGCGGCTCCGGACCGTCAGCGGACGGGCCGCCCGTGAGCGGCGGCACGCTCAGGGTCGCCCTCGCCGACGACCACGTCCTGATGCTGGTGGGAATCCGCCGCACGCTGGAGCGCGCGCGGGACATGTGCATCGTCGCGGAGGCCACCACCGGCCGCGAGCTCCTCGCGCTGGTGCCGGCCGCCGCGCCGGACGTCGTGCTCCTCGACCTCTACATGCCCGGGGGCGACGGCCTCGCGACGCTCAGCGCGCTGCGCGAGCGGCGGCCGGAGCTGACCGTGATCATCCTCTCGGCCTCCGAGGAGCAGCGGGACGTGGACCTCGCCATGGCGGCCGGCGCCGCCGGCTACATCTCGAAGTCGATCGATCCGCGGGACCTCCCGACCACCATCCGCCAGATCGTGGAGGGCGCGGGCCGCCGCCGCGACAACCGTCCGGTCGGTGCCGCACGCGTGCAGGCGACGGGTCCGGACGAAGCCGGACGGCGGCTGAGCGACCGCGAGCTCGCGATCCTCCGCCTGGTCGCCGAGGGCCTGTCCAACGGCGAGGTGGGGCGCCGGCTCGGGATCACCGAGCAGACGGTCAAGTTCCACCTGGCCAACGTCTACCGCAAGCTGGGCGTCGCCAACCGCACGGAGGCGACCCGGGTCGCTCACCTGAGCGGCCTGCTGCCCGACGCGGTCACCGCGTCGCCGCTCGCCGGCGCCGGCCTCTAGAGAGGCGCCGCGACCGCCCCGGTCACGGGCGCGTCCGCGGCGGGGTCAACCCTCAGGAGTCCGGCGCAACGGCGACCCGCCCTCCGTCCGCAGGAGACGGGGGGCGGGAAGCGAGAGACGGGCGCCCCGGCTGCATCGGCCGGGGCGCCTCGGCAAGGCGCGGGGCGCCCCTGCGAGGGGGGGCGTGACGAGGAGTGCCCTCGCGCCTTGCGCGGCGCGTGCGCGGTCGCGCCGGGTCCGTCGCCGGGGCGCTCGGCCCCGGGCGGTCAGTCGTCCGAGCGCAGCTCCGCGACGCGGACGGTGTCGAAGTAGTGGTAGTTCCCGGCGTCGCCCTCGAGGTGGTAGTGGTGGATCCGGTCCGGGTGGGACGGGTGCACCAGCGTCACGCAGCGATGGGAGGGCGTGGGGATCGGGAAGCTCAGTCCGTCCGCGGGACCGCCGATGAGGACGGCGACGTGGGTGGTGGTGGGTGTGGCGCGCTGCATCTCCATGGTGTGATCCTCAGGCCGCGGGGACTCGGTCGAACTCGAGGACGACCTCGGTGCCGTCGCCCATCGGCGCGGTCGTGACGCGCTGCGCCAGGGCGTGCATGATCAGCCGCCCGCGCCCGCGAAGGCTCTCCAGCGGCGGGGCGATCGGCTCGCCGGCCGGGACCGGAACGCCGGGCCGACCGTCGTCGGCGACCCGGACCACCGCGTAGGCGCCGGTCACCAGGAACGACAGCTCGATGTAGCCGTCCTCCTCGGAGCCGTGCTCGACGGCGTTCGTGAGCGCCTCGGTCACCGACAGTACGACCCGTCCGACGCCGTCCTCGCCCCACCCGTTGCGGGCGAGCGCGGCCGCGAGGGCCTCACGCAGGCCCCGGACCTCGTGCAGGTCCGCGCGGGCGCGGATCTCGCAGATGTCGTCGGCGAGTCCGCCGGTCGGGATGTCGAAGCGGTAGACGGTGTCGAGGCGTGCGTTCATGTGAGCATGATCGGCCCTGCACCGGGTCCGGCACATCACCCGGTCGGGGGAATGGCCGCTCGCCCCAAGTGGGGTTCCGCCACCCCCCCCGGCGGCCCCCTCCCCGGTCGTCGGGGGGGGGCGAGAGGGCCCCGCCGGGCGCGGGCGGCGACGGCGGGCCGTCCGATCGGCGCTCGCGGGCCCGCCCCCCGCCCCTCGCATAGACTTCCGCGCTGCCGCCCCCACCGGAGGACCGTTCGTGCCGCAAGCCCCGCCCGCCGCACTGGCCGCCAGCTACCTGGCGCGCCCCCACGAGGTGCACCGGGTCGTGCTCCTCTACTCGGGCGGGCTCGACACCTCGGTGATGCTCAAGTGGATCCAGGACCAGTACGAGGCCGAGGTGATCGCCCTCTGCGTGGACCTGGGTCAGCCGGGAGCCGACTTCGAGGCGATCCGGCAGAAGGCGGTCGACCTGGGCGCGCGCGAGAGCCTCGTCCTCGACGCGCGGGAGACCTTCGCCCAGGAGTACGTGGCGCCGGCGATCCTGGCCAACGCCCGCTACCAGGGCGGCTACCCGCTCTTCACCGCGCTCGGCCGGCCGCTGCTGGCCAGGCTCGCCTGCGAGGTGGCCCGCGAGCACGACGCCGACACGATCGCCCACGGCTGCACCGGCAAGGGCAACGACCAGGTGCGCATCGAGGCCACGGTGACCACCCTCGCCCCCGAGCTGCGGGTGATCGCCCCGGTGCGGGAGTGGCAGATGGGCCGCGACGAGGAGATCGCCTACGCCCGCGAGCACGGGATCCCGGTGTCCTCGACCGTCGAGCGGCCGTATTCGATCGATGACAACCTCTGGGGCCGCTCGAGCGAGGGCGGCATCATCGAGGACCTCGACGCGCCGGTGCCCGAGGACGTCTTCGAGCTGGTCACGCCGCCGCGGCTGGCGCCCGACCGCTCCGAGGACGTCACGATCGGCTTCCGGCACGGGCTGCCGGTCACCCTCGACGGCGAGGAGCTGCCGCTGGTCGAGCTGATCGAGCGGGCGGGGGCGATCGGCGCCCGGAACGGCGTCGGGATCCTCGACCACATCGAGGACCGGGTGGTGGGCCTGAAGGTGCGGGACGTCTACGAGGTGCCCGCGGCAGAGCTCATCCTGACCGCGCACGCCGAGCTGGAGAAGCTCGTCAGCACCGGGCGCGAGAACGCGGTGAAGCCCATGCTGGACAGGCTCTGGGCGCAGCTGGCCTACGAGGGGCTCTGGTACGAGCCGCTCCTCGCGGACCTCAACGCGTTCATGGAGCAGGTGAACCGAAAGGTGGAGGGGGAGATCACGATGCGTCTGTACAAGGGATCGGCGACGGCGGTGCGCCGGCGCTCGCCCTACGCCCTCTACGACCGCAACATGGCCACCTTCGACGCCGACGCGTCGTTCTCGCAGGCCGCGAGCCCGGGCTTCATCGAGCTCTTCAGCCTGCAGGCGAAGATGGCGCACCGCCTCGCCGAGGCCCGGGAGCGCGGCTGATGCTCGCCCGCCCCGGAGGGATGCCGCCGCCCGAGGTCATGCCCGACGACCCCGGGCCCTGGTCGATCGTCGCCCAGCTGCGCCGCCAGCGGGCGCGCGCGGCGAGGCCGGACAAGCGCCGCGCGCAGCCCCCGCACGGGCTGCTGCTGGCGCGGCCGCCCCAGATCGGTGTGCCGCTGGCGGGCCTGGAGGAGCGCTCGGCGCTCGCCGGCGCGGGGCCCGTGCGCCTGATCGCGGCCGCCCGCGAACCGGCCTTCCGCCTCTGGTTCGAGGACGAGCAGCGAATGCTCCGCGGGCTGAGCCCGTTCGTGCACCGGGCGTGGTCGGTCCCCGACATGCGGTCCGAGCCGGAGCGGCGTCTGGGCGACGACCCCACCGCCGAGCTGGAGACCCCTCTGGAGCCGTCGGAGCTGACCGGCGAGCTGCGGGGCGCGACGCTGTCGCCCGGAGGTGAGCTGGCGGCGGTGGCGGTGCGCGACGGGCCGACGGTTGCGCTGGCCCTGATCCGGCCGGACGACCGGGCGCTCGTGCGCTGGATCGTCGGCGCGCGCTCTGCGGCGTGGTCCCGGGACGGGGGCATGCTCGCCGTGGGCGGCGAGTTCGGCGTCCTGCTGGCGGTGCCGCGGCCGCCGTCCGGGGAGCCGTCGAGCTGAGCGCGAGGAGGAGCGGATGAGCGACCCCCGACGCGACGAGGACGAGCGCGTCCGCCTGACCCCTGAGCAGTACGCGGTCACCCGCGGCGGGGCCACCGAGCGCGCCTTCACCGGCGCCTACTGGGACCACCACGACGAGGGCGTCTACCGCTGCGTCTGCTGCGGCGAGCCGCTCTTCGACAGCGGCACCAAGTTCGAGTCCGGCACCGGCTGGCCCAGCTTCAGCCGTCCGGTGGGGGAGGGCGGCGTCGCCGAGGAGGTCGACCGCAGCCACGGCATGGTGCGGGTGGAGGTGCGCTGCGCGCGCTGCGAGGCGCACCTCGGCCACGTGTTCCCCGACGGCCCCCCGGACACCGGCCTCCGCTACTGCATCAACTCCGCGGCCCTCGACTTCGCCCCCCGGCAGGAGGAGCCGGGGGAGGCGGAGGAGAACCGCTAGAGGAAAACTGGCCCGGCCCGTGTGCGGGGCTACCATGAGGGCGTGAAGCGGGCGACCCGAGCGGCGTGGCTGGCCGCCCTGCTGCTTCTCGCCGCGGTCGACTCCGCCCTGGCCCGCGCCGGCGGCGGCAGCGGCGGCTTCGGCGGGGGCGGCGGAGGCGGGGGAGGGGGCGGCGGAGGGGGCGGGGGTGGAGGGGGCGGGGGCGGCCTCGGCACCGCCGGCGTGGCGATCCTCATCCTGCTGGTCGTCATCGTCCTCGTCGTCAGCGCGATCGTGGCGCGGGTGAAGCTGGCCGCCCGGCGCCGGCGCCGCGACCAGCGCGAGCGCGAGGTCGAGCGTGCGGCGCTGCAGGCCGCCGAGGACGACGCGGCGTTCGAGGCGGATCGGGTGCGCCAGGGGGCGCACGAGCTCTTCACGGCCATCCAGGGGGCATGGAGCGCGGACGACCGCGCCCGCCTGCGGGCGCTCGTGGGCCCGGACCTGATGGTGGAGTGGGAGCGGCGCCTCGACGACTTCGCCGGACGCGGCTGGCGTAACGTGGTCACCGTCCAGGGCGTGCCGCGGATCGACTACGTCGGCCTGACCAACCGGGCCGACGACGCCGAGGACCGGGTGGTGGTGTGCATCGAGGCCCGCCTCGCGGATCACGTCGTGGACGCAGCCGGCAGCCAGGTCGAGCGCACGGACGGCCAGGGCAACGCCGTCATCTGCGAATACTGGACGCTCGGCAAGCGCGACGGGCGCTGGGTGGTCCTCTCCATCGAGCAGGCCTCCGAGGGCGACCACCAGCTGCAGGCGCCGATCGTGGCCACCCCCTGGTCGGACGACGAGCGGCTGCGCGACGAGGCGCTGGTCGGCCTGGCGGCGGGCGAGGCGCTGCCGGAGGGCTTCCGGCTGGCCGACGTCGCCGACCTGGACTTCGACGAGGACGCCCATTCGCGGGCCCTCGACCTGTCGCTCGCCGACGGGCGCTTCGCGCCCGACGTGCTGGAGGCGGCCGCCCGCCGCGCGGTGGGGGCGTGGGCGGATGCGGTGGACGGCGACGACGGGCCGCTCGAGGCGGTCGCCAGCCCGCAGGCGGTCGCGGACCTGCTCTACGGCGGCGACCCCAGCCGGCGCACGCGCGTCGTCGTGCGCGGGCCGCGGGTGCGGCGCATCCGGATCGCGGCGCTCGACCCGGCGGCCACGCCGCCCACGCTGCAGGTCGAGGCCGAGCTCGGCGGCCGCCGTTACGTCGAGGACCGCGACACCGCGACGATCCTCTCGGGCAGCCAGGACCGCGCGACGACGTTCAAGGAGCGCTGGACGCTCGCCCTCGACGGGTCCGCCGAGTGGCCGGGGCGGTGGGTCGCGGACCAGCGGGGGGGCAGCGCCGCGTCGCCGAGCCCCGACGGGGCCGCCAGCCGGTAGCGCGCCGGCATCCGGGGGGGCGGCCAGGCCGGGGAGGGGTGGCGTCGCGGGCGGATCGCTCTTGCAATCCAGTTGCAGCTGGGCGAGAGTCGCGGCGTCCTTTCGGCCGTGCCAGCCGCTCCCAGGAACGCCGATGCCCCGCAGCCGTCGACGTCTTCCCCACCCGCCGGCGCCGGCGACCGTCCTCCGCCTGCAGGCGGCGCGGGAGGGGGGCGACGCCGCCGCCGACCTGCTGCGGCGCGCCGGCTGCCGGCCGACCGCCCAGCGGCTGCTCGTGCTGCAGGCGCTCGGCACGGCCGACCACGTGAGCGCCGACGCCGCCCTCGCGCACGCCCGGGCGCGCTACCCGTCCATCAACCCCTCCACGGTCTACCGGACGCTGGACGCCCTGGTGGACGCCGGGCTCGTGCGGCGAACCGACCTCGGCGCCGGACGCCTGCACTACGAGCTCGCCCGCGAGCACCGCCACCACCACGCCGTGTGCGTGGACTGCGGACGGGTCGTGCACCTGCACGACGAGAGCCTCGCCCCACTTGCCGCGGCGCTGCGCGCCGACACCGGCTACCGGCTCGCCGACGACCGGGAGCTCACGCTGCCCGGCGTCTGCCCCGACTGTCAGGCGGCGACGGCGCCCGACGGGGAGCCGCCGGCGTGACCGGCCTGGCGGCGATCGGCGCGCTGCTCGCCCTCGCCCTCGTCGTCGCCGGCTGCGCGGGCGGCCCCGGCTCGGGGGCCGCAGCCGGCGGCCGGCTCCAGGTCGCCACGACGGTCGCGCCCATCACCAGCATCGCCGCGAACATCGGGGGCGACCGGGTCCGCATCACGGGCATCGTTCCGGAGGGCACCAACTCCCACACCTACGAGCCCAGGCCGAGCGTGGCCGAGCTGCTCTCCCGGGTGGACGTCGTGTACGCGAACGGGTTGATGCTCGAGGACCCGACGCGCGAGCTCGCCGAGGAGAGCCTGAAGCCGGGGGCGGCGGTGGTCGAGCTCGGGACGCGCGCGATCCCGCCGAGCCGGTACCTCTACGACTTCTCGTTCCCGCGCTCGGGAGGCAAGCCCAACCCGCACCTCTGGACCGACCCGCGGTACGCGCTGGCCTACGCGCGGATCATCCGCGACGACCTGTCGATGCGCGACCCGCGCGACGCCGGCTACTTCGCGGCCAACTACCGCAGGTTCGCCGCGGTGGTGGGCCGGCTCGACCGGGCGATGCGCGCCTCGTTCGCCAGCATCCCGGCCGGCGGGCGCAAGCTGCTCACCTACCACGACGCCTACGCCTATTTCGCGCGCGACTACGGCTGGACGGTCATCGGCGCCATCCAGGTGTCGAGCTTCGACGACCCGACGCCGAAGGAGGTCGCCCGGTTGATCGAGCAGGTGAGGGCCGAGCGGGTGCCGGCCATCTTCGGCTCCGAGGTCTTCCCCAGCCCGGTGCTGGCGCAGATCGGCAGGGAGGCCGGCGTGCGCTACGTGGACGTGCTGCGCGACGACGACCTGCCGGGCAGGCCGGGGGACCCGGAGCACTCCTGGGTGGGGCTGATGCGCTTCGACTACGCGACGATCACCGAGGCGATGGGCGGCGACGCGACCCCGCTGAGGGAGCTGGAGCCGCGCAACGCCGCCCCCGACACCGCGAGCTACCCGCAGTGACGGCCGCCGCGCGGGAGGACCTGGTGCGGCTCGACGGGGTCACCTGCGCCTACGGCGCCGAGACGGTGCTCGACGAGGTGGACCTGCGCGTCGCCGAGGGGCACTTCATCGGCGTCATCGGCCCGTCCGGCTCGGGGAAGACCTCGCTGCTGCGCGCGATCGTGGGCACGCTGCGCCCGCGCGCGGGGACGGTCCACCGCCGCCCCGGGCTGCGGGTCGCCTACGTGCCCCAGGTCGAGACCGTGAACTGGAGCTTCCCGGTGACGGTCGGCGAGTGCGTCCTCATGGCCCGGGCGAGCGGCCGCCTGCTGCCGTGGGCGAGCAGGTCCGAGCGCGCCGAGGTGGCCACGGTGCTCGAGCGGCTCGGCATCGGCGAGCTCGCCGGGCGGCACATCCGCGAGCTCTCCGGCGGCCAGCAGCAGCGGGTGTTCATCGCGCGGGCGCTGCTCTGCCGTCCCCAGCTCCTGCTGCTGGACGAGCCGACCTCGGGCGTCGACGTGCGGCTGCGCCACGAGGTGCTGCACGTGCTGGACGACCTGAACGCGGGCGGGGTGGCGATCGTGCTCACGACCCACGACCTGAACGGGATCGCCTCGCACCTGCCGCGGCTCGTGTGCCTCAACCGTCGCGTGACGGGCGTCGGCCGGCCCCGGGAGGTGCTGACCGCCGACGTCCTTGAGCGGACCTACGGCGCCAGCATGCAGGTGCTCATCCACGCCGGCATGCCCGTCGTCATCGACGGCGTCGGCGACGGGCAGCTCCTCGGCCACGATCGGGGCGCCGGGTGATCGACGAGCTGCTGGTGCCGTTCCAGTTCGAGTTCTTCCGCCACGGCCTGATGGTCGCCACGATCGCCGGCGCGCTCTGCGGGATGATCGGCGTGTACGTGGTGCTGAAGGGCATGAGCTACATCGGCCACGGGCTGAGCCACGCCATCTTCGGTGGCTTCGCCGCCAGCGCCCTCCTCGGCGTGAACCTGTTCCTCGGGGCGGGTGTGTGGGGCTTCGCCTCCGCGCTGATGATCGGCGGTGTGACCCGGCGGCGCGCCATCGGTTCCGACGCCGCCATCGGCGTCATCACCACCGCGTCGTTCGCCCTCGGCCTCGCCCTCATCAAGGTCTTCGGCTCCGCCGGAAAGAACGCCGACTCGTACCTGTTCGGCAACGTCCTCGGCGTCGACCGCGCCGAGGTCGTCCTCGTCAGCATCGTCACGTTGCTCGCCGTCGCGGTCGTGT
>JAWVEW010000462.1:0-2575 GCA_033856495.1 Miltoncostaeaceae bacterium
TTCGAGACCAACCTGTTCGGCGCCGCCGCGATGGTCCAGGCGGCGCTGCCGGGGATGCGCGCCGCGGGCCGCGGCGTCGTGATCAACGTCTCGTCGATCGGCGCCCAGATGGTGGACCCGCTGCTCGGCTACTACCACGCCTCCAAGTTCGCGCTGGCCGCCATCAGCGAGGCCCTGGCGATGGAGTGCCGGCCGTTCGGCGTCCGGGTCGCCATGATCGAGCCGGGCATGGTGGACACCGGCTTCTCGGGCGCCGTGCGGGTGACCGGCGCGCTGGCGCGCGACGCCGGGCCCTACACCGACCTGCGCGCCTCCCTGCGGACCGCCTTCGCGCGCTGGCGGCGGCGGGACGCGATCGGCCCGGAGGCGGTTGCCCGCGCGATCGTGGCGGTGGCCTCGGATCCGCGCGCCCCGTTCCGCACCCAGGTCGGGGAGGACTCCCG
The DNA here is from genome assembly GCA_033856495.1 of Miltoncostaeaceae bacterium. GTDB lineage: Bacteria > Actinomycetota > Thermoleophilia > Miltoncostaeales > Miltoncostaeaceae > JAWVEW01. Next base: position 444 of record JAWVEW010000462.1, read on the forward strand.
GTACCTCGCCCGGACGCGGCGCGCGCTCGGCGACGAGGCCTTCCGGGAGGAGCTCATCCGCTTCCTGGGCCTCGACTGGCCGGCCCGGGACCCGGCCCGGTGAGCCTCGGGGCCGGGCCCCGCGTCGCGCTGGTGGCGCCGGCCGCCTTCAAGGGCGCGCTCTCGGCGGCCGCCGCGGCGCGGGCCATCGGCGCCGGGCTGCGGCTCGCGCTCCCCGACCTCGAGACCCGCCTCGCCCCGGTCGCCGACGGCGGCGAGGGCACCCTCGAGGCGCTGGTGGCGGCGGCCGGCGGCCGCGAGCGAACCTTCGAGGTCGGCGACCCGCTGGGCCGGCCGGTGCGCGCGGCGCTCGGGCTGCTGCCCGGGGGCACCGCCGTGGTGGAGCTGGCTCGGGCCTCGGGCTACGAGCGGCTGGCGGCGGACGAGCGCGATCCGGAGGCCACGACCACGTTCGGCACCGGCGAGCTGATCCGGGCCGCGCTCGACCTCGGCGCCCGCCGGATCGTGGTGGGCCTGGGCGGCAGCGCCACCACCGACGGCGGGCTGGGGCTCGCCCGGGCGCTCGGGGTGCGCGCGCTCGACGCGGAGGGGCGGGAGCTGCCGGGCCGGGGCGCCGACCTGGCGCGCGTGGCGGACATCGACCGCAGCGGCCTGGACCCGCGGCTCGAGGGGGTCCTGATCGACGTGGCCTGCGACGTGGACAACCCCTTCCACGGACCGGACGGCGCCGCCCGCGTCTTCGCTCCCCAGAAGGGCGCCGACGCCGCCGCGGTGGAGCGCCTGGACGCCGGGCTGGCCAGCCTTGCCGCCGTGATCGCCGCGGCGACGGGGGTGGACCTGCAGGCGCTGCCGGGCGCGGGCGCCGCCGGCGGCGCCGCCGGCGGGCTCGCCGCGCTGCTCGGCGCCCGGCTGACGCCGGGAGCCCCGCTCGTGCTCGACGCGATCGGCTTCGCCGGGCGCCTCGACGGCGCGCACGTCTGCGTCACCGGCGAGGGGCGCCTGGACGGGCAGAGCGCCGCGGGCAAGGCGCCCGCCGCGGTGGCCGCGGCCTGCCGCCAGGCGGGCGTGCCCTGCGTCGCGCTCTGCGGCGAGGTGGCCCTGCTGCCGGGCCTCGTGCGCCGGCTCGGCTTCGCCGCGGCGCTGCCGATCGGCCGCGAGCTGCGCCCGCTGCCCGAGGCGCTCGCAGCGGCCGAGGCCGACCTCGCCGCGGCCGGCGCGGCGCTCGGCGGACTCTGGAGCGCCTTCTCGTCCGACTGAGCCGCCCGCGCGGGCGCCACCTTTTCACCGGCCCGCGACCTGCCCATCACCCATCCCCCACCGGAGCGCTGCCAGCGTCGACGCGACCGACGGAGGAGGGGGAATGGGCGGGCATTCATCCTGGCACTGGCTTGGCGGACGGGGCGTGGCGATCGCGGCGCTCGCGGCGAGCGCCGTGCTCGTGACGGCGGCGGCGGTCGCACGCGGCGGCGCAGCGGCGCCGGCGGCGGCAGGTACTGCAGGCGGCGACCCGGTGATCGCGGCGGCCGGCGACATCGCCTGCGACCCCTCGAGCGGCGATTTCGCGGGGGGGAATGGAGTGGCGGGCGCATGCCGGCAGGGGGCGACCGCCGACCTGCTGGGCAGCGCCCCGCTCGCGGCGGTGCTCGCGCTCGGCGACAGCCAGTACGAGAGCGCGACCGCCTCCGGCTACGCGCGCTCCTTCGACCCCAGCTGGGGGCGCTACAGGGGCCTGATCCGGCCCGCGGTCGGGAACCACGAGTACCTGACCAGCGGCGCGGCGGCCTACTTCGACTACTTCGGCGGGGCCGCCGGCAGCCGCGCCAGCGGCTATTACAGCCATGACGTCGGCGCCTGGCACCTGATCGCGCTGAACTCGAACTGCTCCAGGGTCGGTGGCTGCGGCCCCGGGTCGGCACAGGAGCGCTGGCTGCGCGCGGACCTTGCCGCCCACCCGGCGCGCTGCACGCTCGCCTACTGGCACCACCCCCGCTTCTCGTCGGGGCCGCACGGCAGCACGGCGTCGATGGCCCCGATCTGGACCGCGCTGGTCGAGGGCGGCGCCGACGTCGTGCTGAGCGGCCACGACCACGACTACGAGCGCTTCGCGCCGCTCGACGCCGCGAGCCGCCCGA
>JAWVEW010000463.1:0-6144 GCA_033856495.1 Miltoncostaeaceae bacterium
GCCAGGCCGGAAGGAAGCGGCCGAGCGCCTCCTGCTCCACCGGCTCCACCTCGCGGCGCAGCGCCGCGAGGCTCGCCCGGCGCAGGCGGCGCAGCACGTCCGCGTCGCACCATTCGCGCTCGCGTCCGCCCGGACGCAGCTCCCCCCGCACGAGCCCGCCGGACGCCTCGAGCGTCCGCAGCTCCTCGGCGGCCGCCGCCGGCGCGAGCCCGAAGCGGGCGGCCGCCTCCTCGGTGACGAAGGGGCCGCGGCCGCCCGCGTAGCGGGCCAGCAGCGAGCGCAGCGCGTCCGGGACCGGCTCCAGGAACGCGTCGGGGAGTCCCGCCGGCGGCATCGCCCCCAGCGCGTCGCGGTAGCGGCCGGCGTCCTCGGCGGCGATCCACCGCTCCTCGCCGGCGAGCCGCAGCGGCACCGCGCGCCGCTCGCGCCGCAGCTCCCCCAGCAGGTCCGCCGCCAGGGCCGGCTCGGCAAGCCGCTGCCCGACCTCGTCGAGCGTGAGGTCGCCGAGGCGCCTCAGGAGGTCGTGCAGACGGTCGGCGTCGCGGGCGCGCAGCGGCTCCGCCCGCGCCTGCAGCTCGTCCTCCACCATCGCCAGCGCGTCGGCGTCGATCAGCTCGCGCAGCTCCTCCTGCCCCAGCAGCTCCCGCAGCAGATCGCGGTTCAGGGCCAGCGCATGCGCCCGCCGCTCGGCCGGCGGCGTGTCGTCCTCGTACATGTAGGAGGCGACGTACTCGAACAGCAGGGAGCCCGCGAAGGGGGAGGCGACCGCCGTCTCCACCTCCACCACGGCCAGCTCGCGCCGCTGCACCCGGCGCAGCAGGTCGCGCAGCGCCGGCATGTCGAACCAGTCGTCCAGGCACTCGCGATAGGTCTCGAGGATGACCGGGAAGCTGCCGAAGCGGCGCGCCACCGACAGCAGGGACTGCGCCTTCAGCCGCTGCTGCCAGAGCGGCGTGCGCCGGCCCGGCCGCCGGCGCGGGATGAGCAGCGCGCGGGCGGCGTTCTCCCGGAAGCGGGCGCCGAAGAGGGCGGTGCCGCCGAGCTCCCCGAGCACCAGCTCGTCGAGCTCCTCGGGGTCGAGCAGCACCAGCTCGGCGCCCGGCGGCTCCTCGGCGTCGGGGAGGTGAATCGCGATGCCGTCGTCGCTCCAGATCAGCTGGGCCTCCGCGCCCCCGCCGGCGCGCAGCCGCGACTGCAGCGCGAGCGCCCAGGGGGCGTGGACGCGGCCGCCGAAGGGGCTCAGGACGCACATCCGCCAGTCGCCGATCTCGTCGCGGAAGCGCTCGACCACGATCGTGGTGTCGCTGGGCAGCGCCCCCGTCGCCGCCGCCTGGTCCGCCAGATAGGCCAGCAGGTTGGCGGCCGCCCGCTCGTCGAAGCCGCTCTCGGCCTGCAGCCGCGCCGCCGCGGCGGCGGGGTCGGCGGCCGACAGCTCCCGGGCGAGGCGGCCGACCGCCGCTCCGAGCTCGTACGGGCGCCCGACGCCCTCGCCCTTCCAGAACGGCACCGCTCCCGGCACGCCCGGGGCGGGGGAGACGATCACGCGGTCGCGCGTGATCTCCTCGATCCGCCAGGTCGAGGCGCCGAGCAGGAAGGTCTGGCCGGCGCGCGCCTCGTAGACCATCTCCTCGTCGAGCTCGCCGACCCGGCTGCGCCCGTCCGCCAGGTAGACGCCGAAGAGCCCGCGGTCGGGGATCGTGCCCGCGTTCTGGACGGCCAGCTGACGGGCGCTGCTGCGCCCGCGGATCGTCCCCTCGATCCGATCCCAGACGATCCGGGGCGAGAGCTCGGCGAACTCGTCCGAGGGGTAGCGCCCGGCGAGCATGTCGAGCACCCCCTCCAGCTGGTCGCGGGAGAGGTCGGCGAAGGGGTGCGCGCGCCGGACCAGCGCGTGGAGGTCGTCCACGGACCAGCTCTCGGTCGCGCTGCAGGCGACGATCTGCTGGGCCAGCACGTCCAGCGGCTGGCGCGGGATGCGCGTCTCCTCGATCGCGCCCTGGTGCATGCGCGCCACCACCGCCGCGCTCTCCAGCAGGTCGCCGCGGTGCTTGGGGAAGATGCGCCCGCGGCTCGGCGCGCCCACCTGGTGGCCGGCGCGGCCGATGCGCTGGATGCCCCGGGCGACGCTACGCGGGCTCTCGACCTGGATCACCAGGTCCACGGCGCCCATGTCGATCCCCAGCTCCAGGCTGCTCGTGGCGACCAGCGCGCGCAGGCGCCCCGCCTTCAGCTCCTCCTCGATCAGCGTCCGCTGCTCGCGCGCGACGCTGCCGTGGTGGGCGCGGGCGATCTCCTCCTCGGCCAGCTCGTTCAGCCGCAGCGCCAGCCGCTCCGCCAGGCGGCGGTTGTTGACGAAGATCAGCGTCGAGGTGTGCTCGCGCACCAGTCGCAGGAGCTCCGGGTAGATCGCCGGCCAGATCGAGCGCCGCCGCGGCTCCGAGCCCGGCAGCACCAGCGGGTCGGGCAGCGGCGTCGCGGGGCCGGAGAGGTCGCTCATGTCCTCCAGCGGCACCAGCACCTGGACGTCCAGCTCCTTTCGGGAGCCGGCGTCGACGATCGTCACCGGGCGCGGGCGGCCCTCGTCGTCCCGCCCGCCGAGGAAGCGCGCGATCTCCTCCAGCGGGCGCTGGGTGGCGGAGAGGCCGATGCGCTGGACCGGGCCGCCGGCCGCGAGCTCCAGCCGCTCGAGGCTGAGCGCGAGGTGCGCGCCGCGCTTGGTGCCGGCCACCGCGTGCACCTCGTCGACGATCGCGAACCGGACGCCGGCGAGGATCTCCGCGCCCCGCGAGGTGAGCAGCAGGTAGAGGCTCTCGGGGGTGGTGATGAGGATGTCCGGGTGGTGGCGCAGCATCCGCGCCCGCTCGGCCTGCGGGGTGTCGCCGGTGCGCACGGCGACCGAGAGCGGGGGCAGCTCGAGGCCGCGCCGGCGGGCGGCGTCGGCGAGCCCCGCGAGCGGTCCGCGCAGGTTCCGCTCCACGTCGTAGTTGAGCGCCTTCAGCGGCGACAGGTAGAGCAGGCGCGTCTCGGTGCGGCCGGCCAGGCGCTCCTCGATCAGCTGGTTCAGGCCCCACAGGAACGCGGCGAGGGTCTTGCCCGAGCCCGTGGGCGCGAGCACCAGCGTGTGCGCTCCGGAGGCGATCGCGGGCCACCCCAGCGACTGGGCCGGGGTCGGCGCGGCGAAGGCGCGCGCGAACCAGTCCGCGACCAGGGGGTGGAAGGGGGCCAGCGCGCCGGTGGTCGCGGCGCTCATGGCCCCGCCACCGGTATCCGGGACACGGTTCCGTCCCGGTGGGCGCTCACCCAGACCGCGCCGGCTCCGGCCGCGATCGCGATGGGCTGCCGGCCGACCGGGATCGGAGCCCCGATCGCCTGCCCGGTGCGCAGGTCGATCCTCGACACCGAGTTCCCGAGCGCGCTGGTCACCCACGCCGAGCCGGCGGCGAGCACGATGCCCTGGGGATCGCGGCCGACCGGCACCGGCGGCCCGACGAAGCCGCCGTTCGCCGGGTTCACGCGGCGCACCCGGTCCCGGAACACGTCCGTGACCCAGACCGTCCGCGCGTCCGCCGCCACGCCGAGCGGCTGGAGTCCGACCGCGATCCGGCGCTCGACCATTCTCGTCGTGGGGTCCACGAGCACGAGGTGTCCGCTGGTCCCCTCCTCGACCACCTCCGCGGTGACCACCCAGACAGCGCCTGCGCCGACCGTGACGGAGGTGGGCCAGAGGCCGACCGGGATCGGCGGTCCCAGCCGCTGCCCGGTCGCCGCGTCGAGCCCGACGAGCCGGCCTGTTCCGTAGGCGGTGACCCAGACGACGCCGTCGCCCGCCGCGACGTCGGTCGGCTCGAGCCCGACGGGGATGGGGGCGCCGACGGTGCTGCCGCTGCGCGCGTCGATCCGGGTGACCGTGCCGTCGCCGATGTTCGCCACCCACGCGGATCCGCCGGCCAGGGCGACGCTCACGGGGCCCCGTCCCACCGGGATGGGCGCTCCGAGCGGCTTCCCGGTGCGGGGGTCGAGACGGGCCACGGCGTCGTCGAGGAAGAGCGGCACCCAGACCGCGCCGGCGCCGACCGCCAGTCGCCCGGGATAGGCGCCGACCGCAACCGCTCCGGGCACCGGACCTCCCGCCGCGGGCGGCTCGGGCGCGGCGCCGCCGCAGGCGCTCAGGGCGAGCGCCAGCGCGCTCGCGGCGCAGGCGGCCGCGATTGGTCGGATCGAACGCGCGGGGGGCACCACGAGAAGGATGACAGGCGGCGGGGTCGGCGCGACGCACCCTTGCCGCGCGCTACCTGCGGACCGTGAACTCCGTGCTCGCCATCTGCTCTCCGCCGGGGCCGACCGCCACGGCCACCGCCCGGTAGGTGCCCGGTCCCAGGCCACGCGGCAGGGGGATGGTCCGACGGGCCGGACCCGAGACCTTCGCGACCGCCTGCCGCACGCCGCCGGCGCGCACGATCGACACCACCGCGCGCTGGCCCTCGTCCACCTCGACGGTGAGCGCCCCCTGCCCTGCGTCCAGGCGCAGCGGCTCCGCGGACGAGCGCCTCACGATGTAGGTGGACGCCCAGTCCCGCACCCCAGCCTGGCCCCAGGCGACGACCACGATGCGGTAGCGGCCGGGGCGCACGTTGGACGGCAGCGGGATCGTCGTGCCGCGCCCGGAGGTCGGGCCGCGAAGGCGCCCGATCACCTGACCCCGCCGCTGGTGGGGGGGCACGAGCCGGACGATCGCCCGCCCGTGCCGGGCCAGGCGCACGGTGACGGCGTCCCCGTCGGCCTCGATCGACAGGCCGCCGGTCACCGTCGGGAAGTCGCCCCCGGGCGCCGCCCCGGTCGGATCCGCCATGAAGGCCCGGGCGCCGCCCAGCCAGGCGAGGCCCTCCTCGGCGGTGCGCAGGCCGACCGCGCCGGCGCCGTTGGCGAGGATCGCCCGGCCCGCCGGCGTGGCGCGCGCCCAGGACCACAGCGTCCCCGGCGGGTGCCCGCGGTCCGGGCCGATCATCAGATGCAGCCGGTCCCGGCGATCCTCGGGGAAGCGCGCCAGCCAGCGGGTCGGGAAGACCGCGCAGCGCTGCCGGCTGAGCGGCACCATGCCGCCCTGGAACATCGTCAGCATCACCGCGCCCGCTCCCTGGAGGGCGTGCACGGCCGCGGCGAGGCGCGGGCGCAGCCGCTTGCGCGGGTCGTACTGGCCGACCGCGCCGACCAGCGAGGGGGCCACGTAGATCGCGACGCGCGCAGCGTCCGGACCCAGCAGCTCGAGTGCCTCGGAGAGCGCGGCGCTCTGCTGCCTGCCCCAGTCGGCGACGCTCATCTCGTCGACTCCGACGCCGGCCAGGGGCCCGAGCCGAGGGTCCGTCATGGCCGAGCGCAGGGCGTCGGCCATGCCGGCGGCGTCGAGCGCCGTGAGCTCCTTCCCGCTCACCTTCCCGATCCGGCTGGAGGCCGGAAAGCGCGCGTCGTCGAAGATCGGCGCCTGCCGGACAACGGCGGACACGCCCGCGAGCCCGGGCGTGCCGTCGAAGATCGCGTCGGCCGCCGGCGCCGTCGCGTAGATCACGGTGAGCGGGGCGGCCTCGGCGGCGGCCGGGAGGGCGGCGGCGAGCGCCGCGAGCGAAACGCACCAGAGGACCCGCATCCGGGACACGCTGCCGGCCATGACGCTCCCTGTCCGCGAACGAAGGTGCGGTGTCGCGCGGCACCAAGTACACACCGAGGAGGGTCCGCGCGTCCCCCCCCCCGCGGGTTGGTATCGGCACCAACCGGCGAGCCGGCAACCCATCCATGGACCCCCCGGACGGGTTGGTATTCTCGCCGCCTATGGCGAGCGTCGAGACGAGCCGCCCGCCGAGGACGCGGCAGCGGCCGGCGCGTCCGGGAGAGGGCGCGGGCAAGGGCGACCCCTGTCAGGTCATCGTCCTCAACGACGACCACAACACCTTCGAGCACGTCGCCACGACCCTCGCCCGCTACATCCCGGGCGTGAGCTACGAGCGCGGCATGGCGCTCGCGAACGTCATCCACAACGCCGGGCGGGCGCGGGTCTGGAGCGGCGAGCGGGAGCGGGCGGAGCTCTACTGGGAGCAGCTGAAGGGCGCCGGCCTGACGATGGCGCCGCTCGCCTGATGGCGAGCGTCCAGG
>JAWVEW010000464.1:0-3645 GCA_033856495.1 Miltoncostaeaceae bacterium
CCGGCGGTGTCGGTGCCGAGGGCGACGTCCACCATGCCGGACGCGACGGCCACGGCCGAGCCGGAGCTCGACCCTCCGGAGATCACGCGCGGGTCGAAGACCGACGAGAGGGCGCCGTAGGGCGAGCGGGTCCCCACCAGGCCGGTCGCGAACTGGTCCATGTTCGTCTTGCCGGCCACGACCGCCCCGGCTGCGGTCAGCCGCTCGACGCAGGGGGCGTCGCGCTCGGGCTGGAAGGCGAACTCCGGGCACCCCGCGGTGGTCGCCAGCCCGGCGACGTCGATGTTGTCCTTGACCGCCAGCACCCGCCCGGCGAGCGGGCCCCGGGACTCCGCGGCAGCCGACAGCGCCCGCTCCTCCGGGACGCGCGAGATCCAGATCCGGGGGTTCCCGGCGTCGATCCGGCGCAGCGCCTCGCGAACGCGCTCGGGCGCCGGCAGGTCGGGGAGCGGCGGCGGCAGGCGGCTCACCGGCGCGCCCCCGCGTCACTGACCAGGGTCAGGATCGGCTGCCCGGGCGCCAGCAGATCGCCCGGCGCGCACAGCACCCGCTCCACCACGCCATCGCGGGGCGCGACCACGTCCACCTCCATCTTCATCGCCTCGAGCACGGCCACCACCTCCCCTGCGCGCACGGTCGCCCCCTCGATCACCCCCAGCCGCCAGACGTTGGCGGCCAGCTGCGCCGCGACGGGATCGCCGCCGTTGGCGGCCGATGGCACGGAGCCGGCCGGAGCGGAGACCGGATCCTCTCGCAGCGGCTCGCCGGCCCAGCGCTCGCGCTCGGCGAGGAACGCCGCCTGCTGGCGGGCGCGGAAGCCCTCTGCCTCGCTCGCGACGGCGGACAGGAAGCGCCGGTGCCCGCGCATCGAGAAGGTCCCCGGTGAGATGTCGAGCCGCCGCGTGCCGCCGCGCACGCCCCGGCGCCAGACGGCGAGCTCGGCCGAGTCGACCGGGAAGAACTGCACGCGGTCGAAGAATCGCAGCAGCCAGGGGCTGCCAGGCGGGAACTCCGGGCTCGTGCGGTGCGTGTTCCAGACGGGGACGGTGCGCCCCACCAGCTGATAGCCGCCGGGCCCCTCCATCCCGTAGACGCACATGTAGGCGCCGCCGATGCCGACCGCGTTCTCCGGGGTCCAGGTGCGCGCGGGGTTGTACTTGGTGGTGACGAGGCGGTGGCGCGGGTCGAGCGGGGTGGCGACGGGCGCGCCCAGGTAGACGTCGCCCAGCCCGAGCACCAGGTAGCTCGCCGCCTCGACGATCGCGCGGACCTCCGCCGCGTCGTCCAGCCCGTTGATCCGGCGGATGAACTCGGTGTTGCTCGGACACCAGGGGGCGTCCGGCCGCACCGAGCTCATGTAGCGCTCCACCGCCAGCAGCACCGCGGGATCCTCCCAGGCCAGCGGCAGACGGACCACGCGGCTCGGCACCTCGATCTCGTCGGCTGCCGGGAGCTCGTCCTCCGCCGCGAGCAGCGCCTCCACCGCCGCCTCGGGCGTCAGCCGCCGCTCGTCGACGTGCACCTGCAGCGAGCGGATGCCCGGCGTCAGCTCGATGACGCCCGGGTGGCGGCGCTCCTCGAGCCAGCGCATCAGCGCGTGCACCCGCAGTCGCAGTGTCAGGTCCAGGACCTCCGGGCCGTACTCGACCAGCACGTTGGCGTCGCCGCTTCGCCGGTAGACGACCGCGGGCCGCGCGCCCGTCCCGGGCAAGCGGGCGATGACGGCCTGGTGGGCGGGAGCCCGCCGCGCGGGGGCCGGCAGCCCTCGCTCCGCCTGCAGGGTCGCCACCTCCCGGTCCTGGCGAACGCGGCCGCGGCGGGCGGCGGCGGGATCGAGCAGCCGGAAGCGCACGGTGTCGCCCGGCGAGAGCTGGCCGAGCTTCCAGAGCTCGTGGCCGGCGACCGTGACCGGGCAGACGAAGCCGCCGAGGCTCGGCCCGTCGGGGCCGAGGATCACCGGCATGTCGCCGGTGAAGTCCACCGCGCCGACTGCGTAGGCGCAGTCGTGGATGTTCGACGGGTGCAGCCCCGCCTCGCCGCCGTCGGCCCGCGCCCAACCCGGCCGGGGGCCGATCAGCCGCACGCCGGTGCGGTCGGAGTTGTGGTGCACGGTCCAGGCGGCGGTGAGGAACGCCTCCATGTAATCCGCCGTGAAGAAGTCGGGGGCGGCGTGCGGACCGTAGAGCGCGCCGAGCTCCCAGGCGCTCCCGATCGGCGGGACGAGCGCGGCCGGCAGCGCCTCGGACGGCCGGCGCGCCGGAGCGGCTCCGACGCGCAGCACGTCGCCGGCGCGCAGTGCGCGCCCGCCGTGGCCGCCGATGCCGCCGAGCGTGAAGGTGGCCCGGCTGCCCAGATACTGGGGGGCGAGGAGGCCGCCGCGCACCGCGAGGTAGGCGCGCGCGCCGGCCCCCTCCACGGCGCCGAGGCGCAGGGTCTGCCCGGCGCCCACCGGGACCGGCCGCCACCAGGCGACCGGGTCGCCGTCGAGATCGGCCGCCATCCGGGCGCCCGTCAGGCACACGTCCGCCGCGCAGGCGAAGCGCAGCGTCGGGCCGAGCCGGGTCAGCTCGAGCGCCACCGCCCCCTCGGGGTTGCCGACCAGCCGGTTGGCCAGGCGAAAGCTGACCGTGTCCATGGGGCCCGACGGCGGCACGCCAACCGACCAGTACCCCAGCCGCCCCGGGTGGTCCTGCAGCGTCGTGACGAGCCCCGGGGCGAGGACCTCGATGGTGGGCCAGTTCAGCGGCAGACCCTCGAGGGCGTCGGTGGTGGGGCGCCCTTCGGCGAAGGGACCCGCGCGGGCGGCCGCGCGAAGCAGGGGCAGGTTGGTCTCGACGCCGTGGATCTCGGTCGCCTCGAGCGCCCGCCGCAGCCGCTCCAGCGCCTCGGGGCGGTCGTCGCCGTGGACCACCAGCTTGGCGAGCAGCGGGTCGTAGTGGGGGGTGACCTCTGCGCCCGCCTCGGCCCAGGCGTCCACCCGGACCTCCGCCGGAAAGGCGACCTGGGTCAGGCGGCCGGAGGAGGGGCGGAAGTCGCGGACCGGGTCCTCCGCGTAGATGCGGGCCTCGATCGCGTGTCCGGCCGGGGGTCGCGGGCACCAACGCTGCAGCACCGGCTCACCGGCCGCGAGCCGCACCATCCACTCCACCAGGTCGATGCCGAGGACCGCCTCGGTCACGGGGTGCTCGACCTGCAGCCGGGCGTTCACCTCGAGGAAGAAGGCCTCGCCGGTGAGGGCGTCGAGGAGGAACTCGACGGTCCCCGCCGAGCGGTAGTCGACGCTGCGGACGAGCGCCAGCGCGCCCTCGACCAGGCGGTGCCGCAGCCCCTCGTCGATGCCGGGCGCCGGCGCCTCCTCCAGCACCTTCTGGTTGCGGCGCTGCAGCGAGCAATCCCGATCCCCGAGCGCCACCGCGCCGCCGGCGCCGTCGCCGAAGACCTGCACCTCGACGTGGCGCGCGGCGTCGACGTAGCGCTCGAGGAAGACGCCGCCCGTGCCGAAGCTGGCTGACGCGAGCCGCTGCACGCGCACGAAGGCCGCCGCCAGCTCAGCCGGCGTGTGACACGGCGTCATGCCGATCCCGCCGCCGCCGGCGGCCGCCTTGAGCATCACCGGGTAGCCGACGTCGCCCGCAGCCTGCAGCG
>JAWVEW010000465.1:0-2883 GCA_033856495.1 Miltoncostaeaceae bacterium
AAGGGCTATGGCTTCATCACCCCGGCGGAGGGGGGGAAGGATCTGTTCGTCCACTTCTCCGAGATCCAGGGCTCGGGCTACCGTAACCTCGAGGAGGGGCAGCGCGTGACCTTCGAGCCGCAGCAGGGCGCCAAGGGGCCCCAGGCGACCAACGTGGTCCCGCTCTGAGCGAGAGGTGATCGGTCCGGCCGGCGCGCGCCGGCCGGACCCTCAACGATTCGGCGGCGGCGCGCCGGGCGGGGAGCCCGCGTCGTCCGTTGCAGGCGTACCGCCGGCGGCTCCGGGCGCCTCGCCCGCGTGGCCGCCGGGCTGCTCCTCCGGGGCGGGCTGCCGCAGCCGCTGTGCGGCCCTGCGCGCCTTCTCCTCCAGGGTCCCCTCGCTCCTGGCGATGGTCTTGAGCTCTTCGACGTCCTGCTTCAGGCGGTCCGTGCCGCCTCGCTTGTCGATGAGCTTCTTCGCGACGCCCGCGAGGCGCATCAGCTGTCTGGTCTGCATGCCGGGGGCCTCCCTGTCTACGAGGCTGCGAGCAGCGGGACGTCGTTCACGAGCCAGCTGACCTCGGTGTTGGAGGGATAGAGCGTCGTCCGCACGCCGCTCGCGGTGATCCCGAAGATGTACGAGGAGTGGTTGACGAGTTCCGGCGACCCCGGCTCCGGCTCCGCGGCCACGCCCCACCGGCGCCACACCAGCTCGAGCTGGGCGCGGGTGCCGATCAGGTACTGGATGCGCCCGAGCATCCCGCGCTCGCGCAGGAACCTGGTCACGGCCGCCGGCGTGTCCCCGCGCGGGTCGGTGGACACCGCGACGAGCCGCAGGTTGCCGGCCTGCGCTCCCAGCTTCGTCTGCGCGGCCTTCAGCTTCTGGACGATCGCCGGGCAGACGTCGGGGCAGTGGGAATAGATGAACGTCAGCAGCACCGCCTTGCCGCGGTACTGGTTGATGTCCACGGTCCTGCCCTGGGCGTTGCGCAGCCGCAGCGCCGGCGTCGGCAACGGCGGGTCCAGCACCGGTCCCTCGTAGGCGGCGGTCGGGCTGGAGGCGGCCCCGGAGCCGCCTCCACCGCAGCCGCCGAGGAGCCCGGCGGCGGCGATCGCGGCGATGGCGGCGAGCGCGCTGCGGCGGGCGACGCGGGCGGGGGGGCCGATCCGGGTCATCGACCCAGGATAGTCCAGCGCTCCGCGTACCCGCCTTCTGGCCGTCGCCGCTTCGGCACCGCCAAGACGCTGAGCCCGGGTGGCCGTCGGCGGAGCATGCGAAAGCTTCAGCGCACGCGGGAGGCGCCGATGATGAGTGTGCAGTGGTTTCTACGGAGTAGCGGCACGCGAGCGACGACTGGTCGGTGATGCGGACGGTGGACCGAACTGCATGCGACGTCTGAGATTGAACCGCCGCCGCGCCCAGCGCGGCTTCACCCTGATCGAGGTGATGGCCGGCTCGTTCGTGATGGTCGTCGGGATGCTGGGTTCGCTTGCCCTCCTGCACGGCGCCGCCGGAGCGACCGTGGCGACCACCCAGAGCGACGCGGCGACCAACCTCGCGCGCGAACTCGTCGACCAGGCCCGCTCCATCCCGTTCGCCGAGCTGGAGGCGGCGACGATCGCCGGGCGCCTGCAGGCGATGCCGAACCTCGCTGACGTCTCGTCAGCTTCTGGCTGGCAGGTGGTGCGATCCAACACGACGTACACCCTCACGGCGACCGTCTGCACGGTGGACGACGCCGGCGACGGCCTCGGCGCCCACGACAGCAGCTTCTGCGCCGGAGGGCCGGCGGCCGGAACGGCCGACGCCGATCCGCTGGATCTGCGGCGGGTGACCGCCACAGCGTCCTGGATGCGGCGGGCGGGCGTGGTGAACCGAACCATGATCGGCCTCATCACCCGGACGGGGCACCCCGACGCGCCCGCCGTGACCGCCATCACGAGCGGGACGCCCTCCCCGATCACGACGGCGCTGACCTCCCTCGGGTTCACCGCGACGACGTCGAGCGCGGCCGCCGCCGTCTACTGGAGCACCGACGGCGGAACCCAGGGGCCCGCGACCGGCGCGGGCACCTCATGGAGCTTCAGCTGGCCCGTCTCCAGCCTCGTCGACGGCTCGTACCTCGTCGGGGCCCAGGCGCTCGACGGCTACGGCGCCCCCGGCGCGGAGACCAGCCAGACCGTGGTGCTCAATCGGTACGCGCCGCAAGCGCCCACCGGCCTGGTCGCAGGGAGGAACGGCGCGGCGGTGGAGGCGGAGTGGAACGCCAACCCGGAGCGCGACATCGTCGGCTACCGCGTCTACCGGGGCCTCCTGCCCGGCGTCTGGCTGCAGCAGGCGTGCCCGCTCACGACGCAGACGTCGTGCGTCGATGCCTCGCCGCCGGGGCTCTCGCTCCTGACCTCGCTCTTCTACGGCGTGGCCGCCGTCGACCGCGATCCCACGGGCAATCTGCGCGAGGGGCCGAAGTCGACCGCGCTGAACGTGAACTTCCTCAACAGCGCCCCCGGAGCCCCGAGCGGCCTGTCCGCCCTTTGGGCGGCCGGCGGCGCGATCACCCTGACCTGGACGCCCAGCGCCGGGGACCCCAACCTCGGCGACTCGGTCCACTTCTACCGGATCTACCGGGACGGGGTCCGCTACGACCGCACGGCGCTCGGCACCGACACGACCTGGACCGACACCGGCGTCGGAAGCGGCTCCCACACCTACCAGGTGACCGCGGTCGACACGCACCTCGCCGAGTCGGCGGCGGCGGGGCCCGCCGCGCCATGAGGAGTGCCCGCGCACGTTCCCTGCGGGCCGCCGCCTCCGCGAGGCGCCGCCCGCGGCACGCTCAGGCGGGGATCAGCCTCATCGAGCTGCTGATCGCTGCGGGTCTGATGCTCGTGCTCCTGCTGGCGG
>JAWVEW010000466.1:0-8353 GCA_033856495.1 Miltoncostaeaceae bacterium
GAGGGCGGGTGCTGGGGGCGCTGAACCTGTTTCGCACGGTGCCCGGCCGCTTCGCGCCGCCCGACGTCGCAGCCGCCCAGGCGCTTGCCGACGTGGCCACCATCGCCATCATCCAGCACCGGGCGGCGCGCGACGCCCAGGCCCTTTCCGAGCAGCTCCACCTGGCCCTCAACAGCCGGATCCTCATCGAGCAGGCCAAGGGCGTGATCGCCGAGCAGGCCGGCGTCGGGATGGACGAGGCCTTCGCTCGCCTGCGCGCCTACGCGCGCCGGCACCGGCGCCTGCTCGGCGAGGTCGCACAGGAGGTCATCGACAAGCGGCTGCCCGCTCGGAGCCTCGTGTCCTGACCGCCCCGGCCGTGCCGCCGACCGGCGGTCCGCGGCGCGGTCAGGCTCCAAGCGCCCCGGCGAGCGCATTCTCGAGCGCGCGGGCGTAGGCGGCGGTGCTCCAGCCGCGATGGTCCACGAGCCGCAGGTAGAGGGACTCGCTCGCCGCCAGGGCGTAGATCACGTCCGCGGCCTCCTCAAGCGACATCCCGCTCCTCAGCGCACCGGCGCGCTGCATCGCCGTCGCGACCTCGAGCGCGTCCGAGCGCGTCGCGGCACGGCCGCGCTCGCGCACCTCGTTCAGCAGAGGATCCTCAGGCCCGACCGACTCGCCCACCGCGAGCAGGCGGGCCGTTCGGCTCATGAGCTCCGCCGACGCGTCGGCGAACAGGCCGAGCATTCGCTCCGGCGGCGCGTCGAGCACCGCCTGCCATCGCTGGCGCCCGAGCATCGGCGTCGAGTCCTCGTCTCCGCGCACGGCGACCCGGATGCACTCTGCGAGCAGGGCGGCCTTGGAGGGAAACGCCAGGAAGACCGTTCGCTCGGAGACGCCCGCCTCGCCGGCCACCGCCTTCATGCTCGTCGCCGCATAGCCGTGGCGCACGAAGAGATCGGCGGCCGCCGCGCGGATCTTGCGGCGGGTCTCCTCCGCCGCTGACGCGCGCGCAGGGGACTCGTAGCGCCGTTTGACTTGTCGATCGGACATTGACTACAGTCTTACTGTAATCAACCTATCGAGGGGAGGGTTCCCATGCTTGCCCGCGTCGCGACGTTCGACTCCCTGCCGGACCACCTCGACGAGGGCGCCGTCGACCAGCTGCGCCAGACGATCAGGGAGCTGCCCGGATACGTCGCCGGCTTTCATCTGCTCGACCCCCGATCGCACAAGGCGATGTCCATCGTCGTCTTCGAGGATAGGGACGCGGTCGAGCGGGCGCGCGAGGCGCTGGGCCGACGGCCGGACGAGCGCAAGGTGGGCATCGACCCCGATCAGGTCGAGTTCTTCGAGGCCTTTGCGTTCTGAGGCTGAATCCACGGATTGCAGCCGTAATCGCGCCGCCGATGCCGCATCGCACGGCGAGCGGCGGGGGTGCATGGCACACCGGCGCGATCGCGCCTTGCAAGGCCACACCGGCGGCCCACGGGAACAGATCGGTGGATTCAGGCTGAGGAGGCCGTCCGACGCCGGGGACGTCATCGACGCGCGGCTGACAGACGAGCGGTGCGCCGTGGCGGCTCCGAGGGGCCTCGGCGGTAGCCTTGACCGATGAACCAGACCGCGACCGCGCACAGAGCGCGGGAGCTGCTCGAGAACGTACTGGGTGCAGATGCCTCGTTCCGGCCTGGTCAACTGGAGGCGATCCTCGCGATCGTCGATGACCGGCGGCGTGTGCTGGTCGTCCAGCGGACCGGCTGGGGCAAGAGTCTCGTCTACTTCCTCGCCACCCGGCTGCGACGCGATGCGGGGGCCGGGCCGACGATCCTGATCAGCCCGCTGCTGTCGTTGATCCGCGATCAACTGGGGGCCGCGGACCGCGCCGGCGTGAGCGCGGCCACCTACAACAGCGGCAACCACGACGAATGGCGGGACATCGACGAGCGCCTCGCGGCCGACGAGCTGGACCTCGTCGCGATCTCACCCGAACACCTCGGGAACCCGCATTTCCGCGCGGCCCTCGAGCAGATGCCACGCGGCATCGGGCTCTTCGTCGTCGACGAGGCGCACTGCATCTCCGACTGGGGCCACGACTTCCGGCCCGACTACCGCCGCATCGGCCGAATCGTGGGCACCCTGCCGCGCGGGGTGCCGCTGCTCGGAACGACGGCGACGGCGAACGACCGGGTCGTGGCGGACATCGCGGCACAGCTCGGCGACGATCTGAGCGTCGTCCGGGGGCCGCTCGGGCGCGCCAGCCTGCGCCTTCAGACCGTCGACCTGCCCAGCCAGGCGGAGCGTCTGGCCTGGATGGCCGATGTGCTCCCCTCGCTCCCGGGGTCGGGCATCGTCTACTGCCTGACCACGAGGGACTGCGAGACCGTCGGGCGGTGGCTGAGGTCCCGTGGTCTCCGTGTGGCCCACTACCATTCGAAGATGAGCCCTGAGGAACGGCCGGCGCTCGAAGAAGCCTTACGGCGCAACGAGGTCAAGGCGCTCGTCGCGACGGTCGCGCTGGGCATGGGCTTCGACAAGCCGGACGTCGGGTTCGTCGTCCACTTCCAGAAGCCCGGCTCCGCGATCGCCTACTACCAGCAGATCGGGCGCGCCGGGCGAAGTCTCTCGGACGCCGTCGTCGTGCTGCTGCACGGAGCCGAGGACGACGCGATCCTCGACTACTTCATCGACGGCGCCTTCCCGCCCGAGCAGGCGCTTCGCGAGGTCCTCGGCGCGCTGGAGAGCAGCGAGGACGGGCTGACCGTCGGTGCGATCGAACGGCCGGTGAACCTCCCGCGAGGTCGGATCGAGCAGTGCCTGAAGGTGCTGGAGGCCGACGGCGCCGTCTTCAAGGACGGCCCGCGATATGAGCGCACCGCCAATCCCTGGACACTCGATCGGACCAGGATCGAGGGCGTCACGGACCAGCGCCGCCGGGAACGACAGCGGATGACCGACTTCACCGGGGGCCGGACATGTTTGATGGAGTTCCTCCAGGGCGAGCTCGATGATCCCAGCGCGTCGCCGTGTGGGCGCTGCGCGGTCTGCGCCGGCAGCATCGTCGCCCAGCATCCGGCTCCGGCGGTGGTGGCGGCCGCGGCCGACTTCCTGCACGGCGCTCACCAGCGCGTGCTCGACCCGCGGAAGCAATGGCCGGCGGGTATCGTCGGCGTGGGCGCCCGAGCGATCCCGCCGGCGCTTCGGGCGGAGGCGGGGCATGTGCTCTCCGTCTACCGCGATGCCGGATGGGGCCGCCTGGTCCACGACGGAAAGCACCGCGATCACCGCTTCGACGACGGGCTCGTGGAGGCCGCCGCGCTCGCGGTGCTCGACTCGTGGACACCCGATCCGCCCCCGCAGTGGGTGACGGCGGTGCCATCGATCAGCAGCCCGGTGGTCCCCGAGTTCGCCCGGCGGCTGGCAGTGCGCCTGGGGCTTCCCTTCCGCGCCGCCCTCACGAAGGTGAAGGAGGCTCCGCCGCAGAAGACGATGGAGAACTCCTACCGGCAGGCGCGGAACGCGATCGACGCCTTCCGGGCGGACGGGAGTCAGGTCTCCGACGCGCCGGTACTGCTCGTGGACGACCTGGTCGATTCGCGATGGACGCTCGCCGCCTGCGCGGCGGCGCTTCGCGAGGCCGGCAGCGGACCCGTCCACCCGCTCGCGCTGGCCGACTCGAGCCGGGGCGCCTCGTGACGACGACCCGCGCGCTGGGCGACGATGCTCAGGCGATCGCCCTGATCTGTTCGGGACTCGGGTCCGGGAGCGAGCTCCAGCCGCTGTCGCCCACTGAATGGACCGCCCTGCGGGATGCGATCCACCATTCCCCGCTCGGCCGGCCGGGCGCCCTGCTCGGCCTCTCGCAAGCCCGGATCGACAGCGAACTGGCTGTCGGCTCCGACATGGCCCGTCGACTGGCCGGCCTGCTCGATCGCGGAGGCCAGCTGGCCCTGGAGCTGGAGCGCCTGGGCGGGCGGGGGATCAGCCTCGTCACGGGAGCGGACGAGGCCTATCCCAAGCGGCTTCGGCGCATTCTCGGCCCGACGGCGCCGCCGTTGCTCTTCGTCTCCGGCCGGGATGAGCTCCTCACCGCCCACGGCGTGGCCGTCGTGGGCTCGCGCGACGCGACCGACGCCGCCATCTCGGAAGCGGTGGCGATCGGCCGGCGTTGCGCTGCCGACGGCCTGACGGTCGTCTCCGGCGCGGCGCGCGGGATCGACACCGCGGCCATGACCGCGGCGACCGAGGCCGGCGGGACGGCGGTCGGCATCGTTTCCGACGCCCTGGACCGGATGGTGCGTCGGCGCGAGCTACGGGACGATCTGCTGGCGGGCGCCCTCGTTCTGGCGAGCAGTCACCACCCGGAGTCCCGATTCACCGTCAGTAGGGCGATGGCGCGCAACCGGATCGTCTACGCCCTGGCCGAGGCCGCGATCGTGGTCACGTCCGGCACGGAAGGGGGGACCTGGCAGGGTGCCGTGGAGAACCTGCGCGCCGCCTGGACGCCGCTGCACGTGATGGCGGACGACCCGCCGCCGGGCAACCTCGAGTTGATCGAGCGAGGCGGCACGCCGCTGCGGCGCGAGCAGCTCGCCGGTCCGGAGCCCCTTGCCGTCATCCTCGCGAGAGGCCCGCGCGGCCTTGGGCAGCTGACGTTGCTCGAGGACGGGCCACCAGGCGAGACGTCGGCGGCGGAACCGGTGCCACCGCACTCGGGGCCGCCCGTCTCCGGCGGCCCCGAAGATCTCTTCCCCGTCGTCTGGCCTCATCTGCGCGCGTTCCTGAGCGCTCCGCGCAGGGAGGGCGAGCTGGCGTCCGCCTTCCACCTTCAGCCGGCGCAGGCGCGAGCGTGGCTGGCGCGCGCGATCGAGGCCGGCGAGGTCGAGCATGTCGGCCGGCCGAAGCGCTACCGGTTGCGCACCTCGCGCGAAGGCGCCGCGGCGGACCGCGTCTAGAACGCGGAAACCCCGCCGGAGCGGGGCTCTCTCGCATGCGCCCGGGGAGACTTGAACTCCCACGACCCTAAGGTCACAAGGCCCTCAACCTTGCGCGTCTACCAATTCCGCCACAGGCGCCGGGCCCGCGGATGATAGCCCGTCGGCCCTGGCCATGCGTCCGCGTCGGCTGCTAGCGTACGGAACGCATGTTCGACCAACGCGTCGGAGGCCCGCCCGATGGGTGAACTCAGCGACCGCCAGGCCGCGATCCTGGACTTCGTCTCGAACCACTGCTCCACCCACGGATACCCGCCCACGGTGCGGGAGATCGGGCTGGCGGTGGGGCTCGCATCCCCGTCCACGGTGCACGGGCACCTGGCCAAGCTGGAGGCGCTCGGCTACATCCGCCGTCACGCCACGAAGCCCCGGGCCATGCTGGTCCACGACCGGGGGCCTGGGGCCCGGACCGGCGCGCCGCCGGGTGCGCTGCCGCTCGTGGGCGCGGTGGCGGCGGGCCTGCCCCGGCTCGCCCAGGAGGACGTCGAGGACTGGCTGCCGGCGCCCTTCCGGGGCGACTTCGTCCTCCGCGTGACCGGCGACTCGATGGTGGACGCCGGGATCCTCGACGGCGACATGGTGGTGGTGCGACGGCAGCAGGCCGCCGAAGACGGGGAGATCGTCGTCGCCCTGCTCGACGACGGCGAGGCGACGGTCAAGCGGCTGCGCCGCTCGGACGGCCGCGTGCTGCTTCAGGCAGCGAACCCCGCCTACGCGACGATCGTCGCCGAGGAGGTGCGGATCCTGGGCAAGGTCGTCGGCCTGATGCGCGGCATCGCGTGAGCGGCGGGTCCGGCGAGTGAGCGCGGTCCTGGCCGATCGTCCACAGGCGCCGGCCTTCCCGCCGCCAGTGGGCGCGACGCTCGAGGCGCGCGTCCGCGCGTGCCTGGCCGCGCCTGAGGGCGTCGGCTGCCTGGTGTGCGGCGGCGCCCTCGCTCCGATCGCCGGGGGGCTGGCCTGCGCAGGGTGCGGCTCCGTGCTGGCACGGGGGGATGAGCCCCGACGGGTGGTTCGGCCGGTGCGGCGCTAGACTTCCTCATTGCAGGCCAGGCAGCCGCGGGACCCGCTCGTCGGGGCCTGAGGAAAGTCCGGACACCGCAGAGCAGGGTGCTGGTTAACGGCCAGCGGGGGAAACTCCAGGGAAAGTGCCACAGAAACGACACAGCCGATCGGCGTTGCGCGGTCGGCAACGGTGAAAAGGTGCGGTAAGAGCGCACCAGCGGCCTGGTGACAGGTCGGCTGGGCAAACCCCACCCGGTGCAAGGCCAAACCGAGGCGCCACGGGTTGCTCGCCCAGCCTCAGGTCGGCCGCATGAGGCGCCTGGCGACAGGCGTCCCAGATGGATGGCTGCCCACGACAGAATCCGGCTTACGGCCTGCTACCACTGGGGCTCGCCTCGGCGAGCCTCAGTCATTCTCGGCCGGCGCGCCCTGCCGGTTCGAGGCCACGGTCGGGTCGATTTTCTTGCGGGCGGCCTCGCGGCGGCCGGATCGACGCGCGTCTCGCGCCGGAGCCGCCCGCGCTCGCCCCCTCGCCGAGGGGGGCCTTCGGTTCCCTAGAGCGTCTCCGGGAGCCGGCCGTCCTGCTTCGCGCGATGGATCGCGTACCAGACCGAGGAACGCGGAAGGCCGAGCTGCTTGGCGACCTTCGTCGTGTCCCCGATCTCGCGGTAGAGGTCGATGATCTGGCCGTGGGGAAGGCGCGTTCTGCGGACCCGCGTCCGACGCCGGGGCTCAGCGCGCTCCTCCGGCTCGCAGGCATAGCATGTGGGACCCGGGTTGAGACGGGCGAGCCGCTTGGCGCAACGCGGGCAGCGCCGCTCGACGGCCACTTCCGTGGGGCCGACTAGCGTCTGCGTGTTGATGTCCACCTCCCGGTTCGGTGCGAACCGCCGCAGGGCGGCGAAACGACGTTCCGGGTCTACCCGAGCCGGCAACCCCCGAAACGCCCGGCGGGTCCTCCTCCGCGCCCGGCGTCAGGCGCTGCCGGCTCGTCCGGGATCGGCCGCCATCGCGGCGCTCAGGCCGCGCGCGGCGCCCACCTGGGCGTGCTCGATCGCCGACTGCAGGGCGGGCAGCGCGTGCTCCTCCACGACGTCGCCCTCCCGCACAGCCTCCTCGGCCTCCCGGACCAGCGCCACCGCGAGCCGGGTCTGCTCGACGAGGACCGCCTCGCCGTCGCCCTGGAGTCCGCCCCGGTACCCGACGAGCTCGGCGCGGCCCGTGAGCGAGGAGGGATCGCCGCTCTCGAGGGCGCCTGCGACGACGCGCGCGAACCGGGCGGCGGTCCGGCGCAGCTCGTGCAGCGGCGGCCTCGGGTGGGTCGTGGGGACCTCCTCCGCGTAGCCGGCCAGCACGCGGTCGGCGACCGCCTCGGCGCGTGCGTCCAGGGCGCGGGCCAGCTCCGGGCAGCGCGGCAGCTCGGGATGCGAACGGGCCGGGCGCACCCGGCTGGGCACCGGCGCGCCGCGCTCGGCGAGCCACCCCTTCAGCTCCTCGAGCTCGAACCGGCGGTGGCCGCCGACCGTGCGGTGGGCCGGGAGCTGCCCCTGATCAGCCCAGCCCCGGATCGTCGCGACGCTGACGCCGATGACCGCTGCGGCCTCGCTGGCCGTCAGCGAGCGTCGGCCCGGCTCCAGCCTGCGCTCGCGCGCGCCGCTCCAGCGGCCCTTCTGATGACGGATCATCTGTGCCAGATCATTGGTCGCGTCCACGTGTTCGAAACCTCCCGGCTCGGGAGGAGTCCGGTCGAGGCCGGCGAACCGAGCGGGGGATGAGCAGCTCCCGCAACGGGTGGCCCTGGCGGGCCGCGGTCGTGACGGGCCTCGCGAGCGCCGTCGCGCTCGCGGCGGCGGTCGGCCTCGCCGCGGGCCTCCAGCTCCGGCAGGACCTCGGGCCGGCCGGCGGGCGCGTCCAGGCCATCGCGGCCGATCTCGCCGCCAGGCGGACGGCGACGCCGCGGACGGCGACCCCGCGGACGGCGACGCCGCGGCCCGCGCCGCTGAGGGCCCCCTCGCGCGTCGCCGCGCGCATCGTGGACGCCCGCGGTGGGCTGGTGACGTCCACCGGTCCGCAGGGCCTCTTCCGCCGCGGCAGCGCTCCGTGGTGGCAGCGCCTCGCCACGGTCGCGGTCGGTTGGCAGCTGCTCGACGGTGCGGTGGCGG
Organism: Miltoncostaeaceae bacterium; assembly: GCA_033856495.1. Lineage (GTDB taxonomy): Bacteria > Actinomycetota > Thermoleophilia > Miltoncostaeales > Miltoncostaeaceae > JAWVEW01. The sequence goes on from JAWVEW010000466.1 coordinate 8,138, forward strand.
CCGAGCGCCGCCTGCCCTCCGGCGAGCGCCTGCTGGTGCGGGCGCCGCTCGCGCGGGGCACCGGAACCATAGGAGCCGCGGCGTGGGGCATCATCGGCGGCGCGGTGGCGCTCCTGGCGGGGGCGATCGGCGCCGCGGCGGGCTGGTGGCGCTCGCGTCTGGGCGGGCGCACCCGTCGGATGGCGGCGGCGGCCGAGGGCATCGCCTCGGGCCGCG
>JAWVEW010000467.1:0-8288 GCA_033856495.1 Miltoncostaeaceae bacterium
CGGGCGCCGAAGGTGCCGGCGAAGGCGTGCTGGGTCTGCACCGTGAGTCCGGTGACGCCGCTCCACTGGGAGAGGTTGCCGCTCTCGAAGCCGTCGCTGAAGAGCGCCGTGGCGGGCGCGGCGGTGAAGGTCGCGGTGGCGCTGATCGGCGCGGTCGGCGTGAGGATCGTGTGCGCCCTGGCGCCGCCGTCCGACCAGCTGCCGAAGCCATAGGCGGTGCCGCCCGAGCTCTGGTCGGGGGCGTTCACGCTCAGGCCGTAGCCCTCCCAGGACTGGATCGTCTGCGGCGCGGTCATCGAGGTGCCGTTGACCTCGAGCCGCAGCCCGCTGGGGCTCGTGGCGAGGCTCACCGGGACGACGTTCGGGAGGAGGTTCCTCGTGACCGTGGTCGAGAGCCCCTGGGCGTCGGTGGCGGTGAGCCGGATCTCCAGGTAGGTGTTGGCGAGCGCGTCCAGGCCCTCGGGGTCGGGGCCCGGCGGCATCGAGACGTTGGTGCCGGCCACGGGCCCCAGGAACGGGTGCGTGTGGGCGTCGTGGTGCTTGACCACGGTCCAGGACAGCGCGCTCGCGGCCAGGCTGCCCTCATCGGGATCGGTGGCGTGCCCCTGGAGCGTGATCACCTCGCCGACGCGGAAGCGCTTCGTCGCCAGGGGAGCGTCGATGACCGGCGCGGGCGCGCTGTTGCCGGCGTCGATGCGGACCGTGGCGCTCGACTGGCCGCCGCGTCCGTCGCGCACCGCCAGCGTGGCGGTGAAGGTGCCGGCCGTCGTGTAGGTGTGGCTGGGGCTCGGGAGGCTCGAATGCCCCGAGCCGTCGCCGAAGTCCCAGTCGTACGTGAGCGGGTCGTTGTCGGGGTCGCTGCTGGCGCTGCCGTCGAAGCCGACCGCGAGGTCCAGCGGACCGGATGCGGGACTCGCGCCGGCCCGGGCCACCGGCGCCCGGTTGACCGAGCCGACGCTGGCGATGCGGCGAAGCTGGCCGCCGTCCACGAGCGTGAGGTAGTAGAGGGCCTGGCTGGAGCCGTGCGGACCGAACGTCATCCCGATCACGCTCGAGCCGCCGAGGCCGGTGGCGAACTCCGCCGCCGTGAAGCCGCCCGCGGTTCCCGGCGTGAGGCGGAAGATCGTGCCGCACACGAAGTCGCCGTAGAGGTAGGTGTTGTCGTAGGCCGCCGGCCAGACCCCGTTGGGCACGAAGGCGCCGGCCGTGATCGCGAAGCAGCCGGCGTCGTGGTTGTAGTCGTAGATCGGGTTGGTCATCCCGGCCGGCGGCGGGCCGCAGTCGGTCTTCGAGTTGTTCTTGCAGTGCCCTTCGCGCACGTTCCAGCCGTAGTCGGCGCCGGCGGCGCCCAGGTCGATCTCCTCCCAGATCCCCTGGCCCACGTCGTTGATGAAGAAGCGAGTGTCGGCGGCGTTCGGGTCGAAGGCGATCCGGTAGGGGTTGCGAAGGCCCCACGCGAAGGTCTCCTGGCACTTCCTGTCGGCGGTCGTGCGCCCGTCGACGTTGCAGCGGGCGCTGTCGGCGCCCCGGAACGGGTTGTCGGCCGGGATCCCGCCGGTGCGGGTGATGCGCAGGATCTTCCCGTTCAGGAGGAACTGATTCCGGCTGGTCGTGTTCTGGCCGCCGCACAGGGCGCTGCCCTGCCAGTCGCAGGCGCCGTCGCCGACGCTGACGTAGAGCTGCCCGTCCTTGCCGACGTGGAGGTCCCCGGCGTTGTGGTTGCCGTCGGTGGAGAGGATGTTGTCGACGAGGACGGTCTCGGTGGCGGGGTCGACGGTGTCCTCGTTCAGCGTGAACCGCGACACCCGGTTGACCGGCGAGTCGGCGGTCCGGTAGTCGCAGTTCCCGAAGCGCTTGTAGGTGTAGTAGACGTAGATGAAGTGGGTGGTGGCGAAGGCGGGGTCGACCGCCAGGCCGAGAAGCCCGCGCTCCCGGTCGGGGCAGATCTTGCCGGTGAGGTCGAGCGCCGGCGTCGCCAGCAGGGCGCCGCTCTCGAAGATCATCAGCTTGCCGGGCCGGGTGGTGAGCAGGATGCGCCCGTCGGGCGTGAAGTCGACGGCGCTCACCGCGTTGAGGCTGGTCACGAGCGTGTCCTCGAAGCCCGCGGGGACGGCGGCGGCCGCGGGCCGGGCCTGGGATCCCAGCGCGACCAGCACGGCGAGCATCGCGAGGGCGAGAACGCGCGCCCAGGAGCGGCCCAGGGGACGGGTGAGCGGGACGGCCGTCGCCATCGGGCCTCGCCTTTCTTCCGCCTGTGCGGGCGCCGTCGCAGCGCCGAGCGCCGCGTCGCTCGGGGCCGCGCGCCGGCGCGGTCGCTTCTCGACGGCCAAGTGGACCCAGCCTTCCCGCGCGCTGTCAAGGCGCTCGGCCCGCCTGCCGGCGGCGGGCGTGCGCCGCCGCGCGAATCCGCGCGCGCAAGATATTGCATCGCCGTCGTAGCAGGAAACGCCTGCCAGTGCGTAGAATCCCCCCGCCGTGAAGACCTTTCTCGTCGTCGTGGGCGTGATCGTGGTGCTCGTGCTGCTGGTGACGAACGGGATCGTCGGCGGCGCGCTCTGCGTGCGCGGGGTCGGCTGCCTGCACTCGACGGGCACCGGCGCGACGATCGACGACGCGGAGACGGTCCAGGTCGGAACCAGGCCATGACCGTGGGGGGGCCGCGGCGGACGGGTCCGCTGCGCGCCGGGCCGGGTCGCAAGAGCTCCTCGTGGCGGGCGGCCTGCTTCCTGCTCGCGTGGGGTCTGGTCTTCCTCCTGTGGCCCTGGATCACTCCGGACGTCCTCTCGCTCTCGGGCATGACCCGGATCGGCGTCGCCCTGGTCGTGCTGGGCGTGCTGACGAGCGTGCCCTACGGGCTGGAGTGGATGCGGGGCCGGACGGGCGAGGCCTCGCAGCCGCCGGAGGAGATGGTGCAGGTCCGCGAGATCGAGGGCAGCGGCGGGTCGACCTACGTGGTCATCGCCGCGCCGCCGGTGGCGGCCCCGGCGCCGGCGGCGGCGGGCGGGCGCAGCGTGCGGGTCAAGGAGGTCGGACCGGGCTGGTACGTCGCCTACATGCTGTTCTGGCGGGGCCCGGTGACGCTCGGCGACGCCCTCCTCACCGGCGTCTGGAACGGCCTCGGCCGGCTCCAGGGACGGTCCGAGGACCGCTACCCGCTGCGCTCCACGCCGATGGACGGCCACCTCGAGTGGACCGAGTCCGACCAGCGGTCGACGGGCGAGTTCTGAGCGGACCTCGCGCGCTCCCCGGCGAGCGGGGGTGGTTGCCCCGTCTCGGGGATGAGCGATAGCATCGCGTATTGCGAAGCCGGCAAGCCGGCGTCAGCCCTTGCCCGAAGAGAGTCGGGGGGCGGCGGTGGTCCGCGGGTGCCCCCACCCGCTCCCGAGTCGGCGACGTCCTGTGCGCACGAGGCGCCAGCGTCATTCGAGCGGGAGGAACGTTGGCACGTAAGAGCGTCGTCATCCGGCTCGCCGGCGAGTCCGGCGAGGGCGTGATCTCGTCCGGGGACATCCTCACCCAGGCCGCCGCCCGCGGCGGCTACTGGACCCAGACGTTCCGCACCTACCCGGCGGAGATCAAGGGCGGGCCCTGCATGTACCAGGTCCGCATGGGCGATGAGCGCATCTACAGCCACGGCAAGTGGGTGGACCTGCTCGTCTGCTTCAACCAGGAGGCCTGGGACCTCCACTGGGATTCGCTGGGGCCCGAGGGGGTGATCCTCTACGACGACACCTCCGTCGCGATCCCGGCCGAGTACCAGCACCGCGCGAGGCCGGTGCGCATGGAGAAGCTTGCCAAGGAGATCGGCGGCAGCCTCCGCGCCAAGAACATGGTGGCCGTGGGCTCCATCTGCGGCGTCATCTCCTTCGACACGACGCCCATCGAGCAGCTGGTGCTGCGGCGGTTCGCCCACAAGCAGGGCGTGGCCGACGCCAACATCGCCGCGCTGCACGCCGGCGAGGACGAGGCGGCCGACCTGAAGGGCACGCTCACGATCGTCGACCCCGTCGAGACCGAGGCCGATCGGATCCTGCTCTCCGGCAACCAGGCGATCTGCCTGGGCGCGATCGCGGCCGGGGTGAAGTACTTCGCCGGCTACCCGATCACGCCGGCCTCGGACATCCTCGAGTGGCTCTCGGCCAAGATCCCCTCGGTGGGCGGCATGGCCCTGCAGTGCGAGGACGAGATCGCCTCGCTGGCCTCGGTCCTCGGCGCGTCCTACGCGGGCGCGAAGGCGATGACCGCGACGTCCGGCCCGGGCCTCTCGCTCATGAGCGAGCTGATCGGCCTGGCCGGCACCGCCGAGATCCCGTGCGTGATCATCGACGCCCAGCGCGGCGGGCCCTCCACGGGCCTGCCCACCAAGACCGAGCAGTCCGACCTCCAGCACGCGCTGTACGGCGGCCACGGCGAGGCGCCGCGGGTGGTGGTGTCGCCCACCTCGGTCGAGGACTGCTTCTGGACCGCGATCGACGCCTTCAACTACTCGGAGCGCTTCCAGGTGCCCGTGATCCTGCTCACCGACCAGGGCCTGGCGACGCGGATGGAGGTCATCCACAAGCCCGACACGAGCCTCGTCGAGATCTGGCCGCGCAGGACCGCGGCCGACGCGACGGGCGCGTACCGGCGCTACGAGTACACGCCGGACCTGGTGTCGCCGATGGGCATCCCGGGCGAGGTCGGCGGCCAGTACGTGGCCACCGGCATCGAGCACGACGAGCTCGGCCATCCCGGCTACACGCCGGAGATCCACATCGGGATGCAGCGCAAGCGCTGGGGCAAGCTGGAGCCGCTGCGCAACGGCGCGGCACGGCACGAGCAGTACGGCGAGGAGGCGCCCGAGATCGCGGTCATCGGGTTCGGGTCCACCTACGGGCCCGTGCGCGAGGCGATCGACATGGCGCAGGCCGCCGGCATCAGCGTCGGCGCCTTCTACCCGCGCGTGCTCGGCCCCTTCCCGGCCCAGAAGGTCGGCGAGTTCACGGCCAACGCCCGGCACGTGCTGGTGCCCGAGGTCAACTTCACCGGCCAGCTCGCCCGCCTCGTGCGCGGGGAGTGCGGCATCCCGGTCGAGAGTCACGCCAAGTGCGACGGACTCCCGTTCACCGCGGAGGACATCTACGACACGATCCAGGAGGCCGCGAGGTGAGCACCACCACCAAGGCAAAGCCGACGGACTACAAGTCGGACCTGAAGCCCATCTGGTGCCCCGGATGCGGTGACTTCGGCGTGCTGGCCTCGCTGTACCGGGCCTTCGCGCAGCTCGAGCTGGACCCGGCCAAGACCGTCATCGTGTCGGGCATCGGCTGCTCCAGCCGGCTCCCCGGCTTCGTGACGACCTACGGCTTCCACACGCTCCACGGCCGTCCACTGCCGGTGGCCATGGGCGTGAAGCTCGCCAACCCCGAGCTCAACGTCATCGCCGTGGGCGGCGACGGCGACGGCTTCGCGATCGGCATCGGGCACTTCCCTCACGCGGCCCGGCGCAACGTCGACATCACCTATCTGGTGATGGACAACGAGATCTACGGCCTCACCAAGGGGCAGGTATCGCCGACCTCGCTCTTCGAGCAGAAGGGTCCCTCGACGCCGTTCGGCAACCCCGAGCAGCCGATCAACACGATGGCCTTCGCCGTGGCGTGCGGCGCCTCGTTCATCGCCCGCGGCGCCTCGTTCAACACCAAGGCGCTCACCGAGCTCATCGTCCAGGGGATCGAGCACAAGGGCTTCTCGTTCATCGACGCGCTCTCGCCCTGCGTGGTGTTCAACAACCACCAGGAGGAGTGGAAGCAGACCGTCTCCGAGGTCGCGCCGGACCACGACGTGACGGACCGGGTGGCGGCGTTCGAGCTCGCGCTGCGCGGCGGCTTCAACCTCGGGATCATCTACCGGCAGGCGCGGGCGACGCTCGACGACAAGTACCACGGGCTGATCGAGCGGGCCAAGGAGAGCGACCTGTCCCAGATGCTGGAGGGCTTCAACGCCCGCAAGGGCGTGGCCATCGGCAAGCAGGTCAGCTAGGCGGCTCCCGACCCTCGCCGCGGACCCGAGCGTCCGCGGCGCGGGCGGCACCGGCGATCTCTTCGCGCCGCCGGGTCAGGCGCTCCGCCAGCGCCGGGTCGCCGGTCGCGAGGATCTGGGCCGCCAGCAGGCCCGCGTTCTGCCCGCCGTCGATCGCGACGGTGGCGACCGGGATCCCTCGCGGCATCTGCACGATCGAGAGCAGCGAGTCGAGGCCGCTGAGGGCGGAGCTTCGCACCGGCACGCCGATCACCGGCAGCACGGTGACCGCCGCCAGCATCCCGGGGAGGTGGGCGGCGCCGCCGGCGCCGGCGACGATCACCCGGATCCCGCGCCCCGCGGCGGAGCGGCCGTACTCGACCATGTCGAGGGGGGTGCGGTGGGCCGACACCACGCGAACCTCGTGCGGCACCCCCAGCTCCGCCAGCGCCCGGGCCGCCTCGCCCATCACCGGCAGGTCGCTGTCGCTGCCCATCACGACACCCACGAGCGGCGCCACGCTCGATGGATTCAGGCTCAGATCGCCACCGCCGCGGCCGCCGCGCGGGCCCGCCGCAGGGCCTCCTCGACGGTGCGCCCGAGCGCCGTGACGTGGCCCATCTTGCGGCGCACGCGAACCTCACGCTTGTCGTAGAGATGGACGTGGGCCCCCTCGACCGCCAGCGCCCGCTCCAGGCGCGGCTCGGCCGGGCCGGCGCGCTGGCCGAGGAGGTTCACCATCGCCGCCGGCGCGCGCAGCTCGGTGGACCCGAGCGGCAGGTCGAGCACGCCGCGAAGGTGGTTCTCGAACTGCGAGGTCTCGCACGCCTCGATCGTGTAGTGACCGGAGTTGTGCGGCCGCGGGGCGAGCTCGTTGACCAGGACCGTCCCGTCCTGCAGCTGGAAGAGCTCCACTCCGGTGACGCCGACGCCCTCCGCCGCGGCGGCGGCGGCGAGCGCGACGTCGACGGCGCGGCCGGCGAGCGCGCCGGGGACGGGCGCCGGCGCGATCACCTCGTGGCAGACGTGGTGGCGCTGCACGGTCTCCACGACCGGGTACGCGCGCGGCGGGCCCGACGGCGCGCGCGCCACCATCACCGCCAGCTCGCGCTCGAAGGGCACGAAGCGCTCGACCAGCACACCGTCCCCGGCATCGAGGCGGGCCAGCGCGGCGGCGGCCTCCTCCTCGTCGGCGCAGGTCGCGTTCCCGTAGCCGTCGTAGCCCAGCCGGCGCGCCTTCAGGACCAGCGGCCAGCCCAGGTCGCGGCCGGCTGCCGCGAGCTCCTCCGGGCGCTCGACCACGAGGAACCGCGGCACCGGCAGGCCGGCGTCGGCCAGCAGCCGCTTCTGGAGCGCCTTGTCCTGGACGACGGCGAGCGTCCGGGGCGACGGGCGCACCGGCGTGCCCGCCGCCTCGACCGCGGCCAGCGCCGCCGCGTCGACGAACTCGTTCTCCAGGGTGACGGTCCCGACCTCGCGCGCCAGCGCGAGCACGTCCTCCGCGCGGCGCCAGTCGCCGGGCACCACGCCGGCGGCCATCGGGCCCGCCGGCTCGTCCGCACCGCCCAGCACGGCCACCCGGATGCCGAGGGGCCACGCCGCCAGGACGGTCATGCGGGCGAGCTGACCGGCGCCGGCGATGCCGACGTCGTAGGCCCGCGCCGCCGCCTTCAGGGTGGCGGCGCCCGGTTCACCCGCGGGCGCGGTCGACGTCACGGGGGCAGACGCTATCAGCCGGCTCCTCGCCCCCCGACCTCGCGCCTACAGCACCCGGCCGCCGACCTGGCGCCGGCGGTAGCGGAGGTGGTGGCGGATCAGGATCTGGATCGCGCTCGCCACCGGGATCGCGGCCAGGGCGCCGATGACCCCCCCGAGGGTTGCCCCGACGAGCACGGCCAGGAACACGGCGAAGGCGGGCAGCTGCACCGTGCGCCCGTAGACGACCGGCTGGATGAAGTGGTTCTCGATCTGCTGGTAGACGATCACGAAGATGCCCCAGACGATGACCGAGGTGACCGAGTTGAAGGCGAGCACGATCGCGACGATCAGGGCGCCGATGGTCGCACCGACGAGCGGGATGAGGTCGAACACGGCCACGATCACGCAGAGGGCGAGCACGTTGTCCGCGCCGAGCGGGAAGAGGACCGCCGCCGCGGCGGCGCCGGCCACCAGGCTGATCGCGACGTTCCCGCGGACGTAACCGCCGACCGAGCGGTAGAGGTCGTGCCCCAGCTCGCGGTAGCGGGGCTGCGAGTCGTCCGGCAGCGACGAGAAGAAGCGCTCCAGCC
>JAWVEW010000468.1:0-3687 GCA_033856495.1 Miltoncostaeaceae bacterium
GGCCGCGCGCCTGCGAGTGGTCGCTGATCGCGATGTACCGATAGCCCCGCTCCCGGGCGGCCGCGACCATCGTCTGGAGGGTGTCGCGGCCGTCGCTCCAGTCGGTGTGGACGTGCAGATCGCCGATCAGGTCCGACTGCGCGACGAGCGCCGGCAGCCGCCCCGCGGCCGCCGCCTCCACCTCGCCGCGGCCCTCGCGCAGCTCCGGCGGGATCGGCGGCAGCCCGAGGGCCGCGTAGAGCGACTCCTCGTCGGCGAAGCGCCGCAGGCCGCCCCCGGCGTCGACCAGCCCCTCCTCGACCAGGCGCAGCCCCCGGGCCCGGGCGTGCTCGGCCAGCGCCTCCCTGTGGGCGTCCGAGCCGGTGCGCCGGTGCAGGAGCGCGCCGAAGCCCGCGGGGTCGCTCACGCGCAGCTCGACCCGGACGCCCAGGTGGGCGAGCGCTGCGGCGGCGCCGTCGCCCGCGTCGAGCTCCTCCGACATGGCGGGGTGGGCGAGCAGCGCCCGCGCCAGCTCGTCCGGCCGCTCCGAGGCCGCGGCCAGCTCGACGACGTCGACCTCGTCGAGGCCTCGGCGGAGCGGTCCCGCGATCGACACCGCCGCCGCGCCAGGCGTCCCGGCGAGATCCTCGGCGATCCACTCGGCCAGCGGCAGCGCCTTCCCCAGCGAGAGCGGCCGGCCCGCCTGCCCCACGCCTGCCACGGCGGCGTCGAGCTGACGGGCCAGCTCCTGCTCGAGCTCGGGCCCGAAGCCGCGCAGCGTCCGCGCCCGCCCGGAGGCGACCGCCGCCCGCAGGTCGTCCAGGTTCCGCACGCCCAGCTCCCGCCAGAGCGCACCCGCCCGCTGGGGCCCGACCCCGCGCAGCCGGGACACGGCGGCGAGCCCCTCGGGCACCCGCTCACGCAGCCGGGCGAGGGCGGCCATCTCGCCGGTCGTGGCGAGCTCGGCGATCTTGGCCTGGAGCGTCGCGCCGATGTCCCGCAGCTCGACCGCGCGCCCCGCCAGGGCCATCGCGGCGACGCCCTCGGGAGTCTCCCGGATCCGCGCGCCGGCCCGGCGGTAGGCGAGCACCCGGTGGCGGACGGCGCCCTCGAGCTCGAGCAGGTCGGCCATCAGCTCGAGCCGGGCGGCCACCTCGCGATTCGTCGGCAGCGCCCCCGGCACCCGGCCGAGTATACGCCCGGCCCCATGTTCAGACCCCGCTCCGCACCCCCCGGAGCGCCCCCTCCGGGGCCGCCGTCAGAACCCGGCGTAGGCGATCACCAGCTCGCTGAAGAAGGCGATCAGGAACCCGCCGGCCAGCGCCGAGGTCGCCAGCACCGGGTTCGCGCGCCGGCGGGCGCCCCGCCAGAGCTCGAGCACGACGTAGAGGATCGCGCCCGCCGCCAGGGCCAGGAAGGCGAGCGCCAGCGGCTGGGAGTCCACCCTCCAGCCGATCGCGGTGCCGATGACGGTGGGGCCGCCGCCGATCAGGCCGGCGAGGCCGAGCCACCCCCACGAGGGACGCGCCTCCGCGTCGAGTGCGCCGACGATGCCGAAGCCCTCGGTGGCGTTGTGGAGGGCGAAGCCGACGATGAGGACCGTCGCGAGGCTGACCGCGCCCGTCTGCGCCGCCACGCCGATCGCGAGGCCCTCGCTGAAGTTGTGCAGGCCGATGGCCGCCGCGATGAGGAGCCCCATGCGCATGGGGTCGACCGCGGCCCGGATGGCCGGCAGGCTGACCGCGGATATCGACGCCGCCTCGGAGCCGCCCGCCATCGGGGGCGTGCGGCGCAGCCAGCGGCCCTCGAACCAGCCCAGGCTCACCAGGCCGACCACGAAGCCCACTGCCAGCATGATGGCCAGGCCCACGAATCGCGCCCAGCTGCCGGCGCCCTGGTGGGCGGCCAGCATGGTCTCCTCGACCTGCTCCCCGGCCTTCCCGGCGATCTCCATGAAGAGGAAGGCCAGGATGCCGGTCGCCAGCATCGTCGAGGCCAGCCGGACCCGTGCGCCCGCCCCCCGCATCCGCGCCAGGGGGAGGCCCAGAAAGATCGTGAAGCCCGCGATCGCGCCCAGCGCGAGGGTCTTCTCAAAGGTCATCGCTCACCCGTCTGCGTAAGGTTCGGCGTCCCTAATCCGACCGGCCGCGGCACCGTACGCGTTGCGGCCCTGCCGAGCAAGGGCCTGTCCGGATCGCTTGCTAAACTCGTGCCGATCGGCGGGCGGGGCGACCCCAATGTCCCACGCCGAGGGTGCCACCTGGGCGAGAGGGACGTGCGGGGTGCGGGCTCTTCGGTCGAGACGGGGTGGGATCGTCGTGGTCGCGGCGGGGGCCGCCGCGGTCGTGGCCGCGGGCGCGTTCACGGGGTTCCAGTTCGCGCAGCGCCCGGAGATCGCGGCCGCCTCACCGGGTCCCGGCGGAGCGGTGGCGACCGCCAACCCGGCGATCACGGTCACGCTGTCCAACTCGGACGCGCTCCATGGGCTGCGCGTCACGTTGGACGACCGGGCCACCCGTCCCGTCTCCGCCGGCGGCGGCCGCATCGTCGTTCCCACGCGCGGCCTCAGCCAGGGCCGCCACACGGTGCAGGTGAGCTTCCGCAGCCAGAACCTGTTCGCGCGCCGGGTGACCAAGCGCTGGACCTTCGTGGTCGACACGACGGCGCCGCGGTTGGCGCTGCAGGGCCCCGCGCCCTACTTCGTCAGCGGCGGGCACGTGGTGCGGTTCCACGGCACCGGGGAGCCGCGCGCCCTGATCACGGTCAGCTGGCCCGGCGGCAAGGCGCGCGGCAGGGCGGGCCTCACCGGCGCCTGGCACGTGCGCGCACGCCTCCCGGAGGGGCAGGTCACCGCCCGCGTCGTGGCCACCGACCGGGCCGGCAACGCCACCGCCAGGAGCCGGGAGGTGATCGTCGACACGGTTGGCCCGCTGCTCCAGATCACCCCGCCGGGCGGTGGCGAGCCCCTCACGGCGACCGACGAGCCCATCATCTACGGCACCGTGGGGCGCGACCTGGCCTCGCGGCTGACCTTCGGGGCGAAGGTCAACGGCCGCACGGTCGGGCCGATCGCGGTCGTGGACGCCAGCCAGCAGTCGATCGAGCCGCCGGCGACCGACGCGAAGGGCACCGTGACCGTCGACGGACGGTCGTTCAAGATCACCGTCGGCATGCTGCCGCAGGGCCGCAGCCGGGTCGAGATCTGGGCGCGCGACCGCGCAGGCAACACCTCACGCCGGTACTTCGACACGCTCGTCGACTCCACCGACCGCCTGGGGCAGAAGACGCTCGTGCGCGGCGCGCGCGGCGCCGACGTGACCGCCCTCCAGACGCGGCTGAAGGAGGCGGGCCTCATCCGCAAGCGGACGCCCTCCGGCGTCTTCGACAACGCGACCATGCACGCGGTGTCGCTCTACCAGCGCCGCCACCACCTGGGGGCCGACGGGGTGGTGGGGCCGCGGACCCTGCGCACGCTGGTCGGGCGCATCGTGATCACCCTCAGCCAGTACAAGCTGCGCCTGATCCGGGACGGGAAGGTGGTCGTCACCTTCCCGGTCGCGGTCGGCCAGACGGCCTACCCGACGCCGACCGGCAAGTGGCGGGTCGTGATGATGCAGACCAACCCGACCTGGCTGCCGCCGGACTCGCCCTGGGCGAAGGGCCTCGGGCCCATCCCGCCGGGCCCCGGCAATCCCCTCGGCACACGCT
>JAWVEW010000469.1:0-3288 GCA_033856495.1 Miltoncostaeaceae bacterium
TCCTGAGCACGGTCACCATCGCCGGCACCGCCGGCGCGGTGCCGGCGGAGGGCGCCTTCACGGCCACCTTCTGGATCGCGGCCGGCGCCGGCCTGCTCGGCGCCGTGGGGATGGTGATGGTGCCGCGGCGAGGACGCGCGACGATCGCCCTGGTCAGGCCCCGCCCGGACGGCGCCTGACTGCCCTCACGTGCATCATGGCTGGGCGGGCTCGACCCACCGCAGGGCCTCGAAGCTGACGCGCAGCCCCGTGGGCATGACCACGGCGACCACCATCACGGTGCCGCAGCCCGGACAGCGCAGCACATCGCCCGGAGCCCGCGTGAAGGCGATGAGCGCGCCGAGGGCGTTGATCGCGCCGCAGCCGGCGCAGCACCCGCGCGCGTCGGTCATCTCCCGTCCGAACACGTCGATCAGCAGGGAGCCGAGGGCGTTGCCGTCGACGTGGGCGTCGCCGGTCATGCGGGACCTCCCGTGGGGCCGAAGCGTTCCGTCCTGATCCGCGCCGGGTCGTGCCCGAGATCGACGAGCGCGGAGGCCGCGGTCTCGACGAGGCCCGTCGGGCCGCAGACGTAGCACAGCGGCCGATCCGCGGGCGGCCACGCCGCCCCGGCGAGCATCTCGCGATCGACGCGCCGCCGGAGCCCGCTCCAACCGGTCGGCTGGGAGCGGGTGAGCGTGTGGAGGACCTCGATGCCGGCCTCGTCGCGGGCCAGGCCCTCCAGCTCCTCCCGGAAGATGACCTCCTCCCAGGAGCGCGAGGAGAGCAGGAGGCGCACGGGCACGGGCGCCTCCGAGGCCACGCGGGCCCGGATCATCGCCATGAGGGGCACCACGCCGCTGCCGCCGCCGATGAGCAGCAGCGGCCCCTCGCGCTCGGGCTCCCAGACGAAGTAGCCGCCGATCGGTCCCCGCAACTCGAGCTTGTCGCCGACGCGCAGCTCGTCCGCGAGGTACGGGGAGACCTCGCCGTCGGAGATTCGCTCGACGGTGATCGTGAGGCGCTCGCCGTCCGCCGGCGTGGCGATCGAGTAGCTGCGCTGGGCCTGATAGCCGTCCTCGGCGGTCAGGCGGACGTCCACGTGCTGGCCGGGGAGGTGTCCGCGCCAGCCGGGGCACTCGAGCACGATGCTCCGCACGCTGGGCGTCTCGTCGACGAGGGCCGCCACGTCGGCCAGGAGCCAGCTCAGTCGCCCGCGTAGCGCTGTTCCCGCCACGGATCACCGTAGTTGTGGTAGCCGTAGGACTCCCAGAAGCCGGGCGCGTCCGCGCGGCGCAGCTCGAGTCCGCGCACCCACTTGGCGCTCTTCCAGAAGTAGAGATGGGGGACCAGAAGGCGCGCGGGCCCCCCGTGCTCGGGCTCGAGCGCCGCACCGCCGTAGGAGTGGGCGATCCAGGCCTTCCCGCCGGTCAGGTCCTCGAGCGGGAGGTTCGTCGTGTACCCGCCGTAGGAGTGGGCCAGCGCGTAATCCGCGGACGTCTCGACGTCGCCGAGGAGCGTGTCCAGCGAGACCCCCTCCCAGACGGTGTCGAGCTTCGACCATTTCGTGACGCAGTGGATGTCGCGCGTGAGCCGCTCGCTCGGCAGCGCGCGAAACTCCGCCCAGCTCCAGCTCCTGGGCTCGTCCACCGCGCCCGTGATCGCGAAGCGCCAGGTCTGCAGCGGGACGTCCGGCGTCGGTCCGGCCGAGAGCACGGGGAAGTCGTCCGTCAGGTACTGGCCTGGTGGGACGCGCCCGGCAGGCGCGTCCGCGCGGCGCCGTCCCCTGAAGCCGCGCGACACGAAGCTCATGACCGCCCCCTAGACGAATCGCTTGACGAACGCCAGCGCCGTGTCGGCGACCTCCCGCCAGCCGCTGTCGATCGTGAGGGCATGCCCCCGGTTCGGCATCTCGACGATCTCCGTCACGCCGTCGTTGCGCTGCTGCCGTTTGTAGGAGGCGTTCGCGATCGCCCACGGCACCGTGTGGTCCTTCTCGCCGGAGATGATCAGCAGCGCGCCGCGGTCCGGGTTCCTGGTGTCCACCTTCGCCTCGGTCCAGGGATTGAGGTTGGCGGCCGCCGCCTGGAAGAGCGGGACGCCGGACGCGGGGACGGCGAAGGTCTCGTAGAGCTCCCTCGCCTCGTCCTCGCCCACGGCGTTGGCGAAGGCGTAGCGGAACTGCTCGTAGCTGAGCGGGACGGCCCGGTTCCGGTTGGCCGGGTTGCCGAGGACGGGACGCGACGACTTGAGCGCCGATACCGGAAGGGGGAGCACGCCGCGGAAGGGCGCGGGATCGATGGCCACCGAGGCGGCGGCGAGCCCGCGTCCGGCGATTATCTGGGTGAGCAGCCCGCCGAAGGAGTGCCCGATGACGACCGGCTTCGTGGTCAGCCTGCGGATCACGTCGCTGAAGTGGTCCGCGACCTGCTTCACGGTCTTGTGGGCGAAGACCTCGGGGTGCGCCTTCGCCTCCTCCACGGTCTCGGGATCGTCCGGCCACCCCGGGGTGAGGGCCGTGTAGCCGGCCGCCTCGAAGACGGCGGCCCAGCGATCCCAGCTGCTGGGCAGCAGCCAGAGGCCGTGGATGAAGACGACCGGCGTACGTCCCGAGGCGTTCGCCCCTTCGATCTCCTGCTCTTCGTGCTCGGTGACGACGGCCATCACATCCTCCGTCCGGTCGTCGGGAGGTCTCGCAGTCTACGGGGGGCGGGGCCGTCGGTCCGTCCGGCCGCTAGCTTCACGCCGTACATGGCTGCCGCGAGCGTTCACCGTGTGGTCGTCGTCGGCGGCGGCTTCGGCGGCCTGCAAGCCGCACTGAAGCTGCGCCGGGCGCCCGTGGAGGTCACGCTCGTCGATCGGCGGAACTTCCACCTGTTCCAGCCGCTCACCTACCAGGTCGCCACGGGGGCGCTGTCGCCCGGCGAGATCGCCTATCCGCTGCGGGCGATCTTCAAGGGCCAGCGGAACGTCCGCGTGCTCCTGGCCGAGGTCGCCGACTTCGACCTCCGTGCACGCGAGCTGCTCCTGCGCCCGGTCGACGGAATCCCGGCGCCGTCCTCGATCCCCTACGACACGCTGATCGTGGCCGGCGGCTCTCGCTACTCGTACTTCGGCCACGACGATTGGAGCGCGTTCGCCGGCGAGGTGAAGTCGCTCGAGAGCGCGCTCGTCGTGCGCGGCCGCATCCTCAGCGCCTTCGAGGCCGCGGAGGCGGAGCCTGACCCACAGCGGCAGGCGGCCTGGCTCACCTTCGTCGTGGTGGGCGCCGGCCCGACCGGCGTGGAGATGGCGGGTCAGATCGCCGAG
>JAWVEW010000470.1:0-13082 GCA_033856495.1 Miltoncostaeaceae bacterium
CCTGCTCGGCGCGGGGGTCTGGGGCGTCGCCTCGGCGCTGATGATCAACGGGGTGACCCGCCGGCGGGTGATCGGCGCCGACGCCGCCATCGGGGTGATCACGACGGCCTCCTTCGCGCTCGGGCTCGCCCTGTTCGCAGTCTTCGGCCAGGCCGGGGCGAACTTCGACGCCGCGCTGTTCGGCAGCATCCTCGGGGTCAGCGTCCAGGACGTGGTCGCCGTCGCGGCCGTCGCCGCGGCCGCGGGCGCGATCGTCTTCCTGCGCTACCGGGCG
The DNA here is from genome assembly GCA_033856495.1 of Miltoncostaeaceae bacterium. Classification (GTDB taxonomy): domain Bacteria; phylum Actinomycetota; class Thermoleophilia; order Miltoncostaeales; family Miltoncostaeaceae; genus JAWVEW01. Next base: position 275 of record JAWVEW010000470.1, read on the forward strand.
CTGCTCTTCACGACCTTCGACCCGGAGGTCGCCGACGCCTCCGGCGTCAGCAGCGCGCGCGCCGACGCCCTGCTCATGCTCGTGCTGGCGGCGTCCATCCTCACCACCATGCGCGTGCTCGGCGTGACGCTGGTCGCCGCCGCGATCGTCATCCCCGCCACGGTCGCCCGCATGCTGACGAACTCGTTCGGCCGCTTGCTGTGGCTCGCGACGCTGATCGGAGCCGCCTGCGTCTTCGTGGGGATGAACCTGAGCTACCAGCTGGACGTGCAGTCCGGGCCGACGATCGTGCTGGTCGGCGCCGCGCTCTTCGCAGCCGTCTTCGTCGCCACCGGCGCCCGCCGCCTCGGCAGGGCGGCGGCTGTCAGGGGGCGGGCGAGCCTCCCCGCCCCGCTTGGAGGCCCCGCCCGACCTCAGTGATCGTGCGCGTGGTCCTCCTCGAGCCCGGCCTCGTGGGCGTGCTCGTGCGAGTGGACCTCTCCATCGTGAGCGTGCTCGTGCCGGTGCTCGACGTGCTCGTGCTCGTGCAGCACGTGGGCGTGGGTGTGCGTTCCCTCGTCGTGCTCGTGCTCGTGGCTGTGGGCGCGCTCGGCGCCCTGCGTCCACTCCGTCATGTCGCCTCCCGGAACTGGTGCGGGGGTCTCGGTCGACGGTAGCCCGCGGGGCCGGCTGGGCGCCCCCCGCTATGTGCCGCCCTGCTGCGCCAGCCAGTGCCCGATCACGTGGGGCCGGTCGGTCGCCACGCGCGCGTGCTGGCCGCAGAGGAGGGCGACCAGCCCTGCCGTGCCGTCGACCTGCAGGCGGCCCCGTCGCGAGCACGGCCGCGTGGGGCGGCTGTTGATGCCGAGGCTGAGGCCCTGGCAGCGGTCCGCCGGGACCGCCGCGAGCTCTCTGGACATCCATACCCCCTTCGCACGGCGCGTCCGGCGGTGGCCCGGGTGCGTGGCGAGCGACTACCCATCCATGTCGAGCTGAAAACGCGGCAAATTGCGGCCGGGTCATTCGTCACCTGCGCCCGATCGGGCCGTCGCCGGGCTGCCGGGTTTGGCACCAGGGCGGGGGGTAGGCGCTCAGGCGGCGGTCGGGCCCGACAGGAGTCGCCATACAGGCACCGGCCGTTCGTCGCCGGACGCCTCTGGGTGCTGCCGGGCGCGGCCGTGCGCGGCCGTGCGAAGGCGTCGGGGCGGGAAGCGGCCTCCTGACCGGGCGGACCCCGGGCCCGCCGCCCGACGTCGGCCGGCTATCTGCGCCGGCCCGGCACCAGCCCCTTCCCGAGCGCCGCCCGGCGGGCCAGCCAGGCGAGCAGGGAGGACCGCTGGCCCTCGCTGAGCCAGTGCACGATCACGTGCTCCAGCCGCTGCTGCGGTGGCCGGTCGCCGGCCAGGGCCAGGGGGCGTCCCAGCCGGCCCGCCAGCCAGCCGACGAGCGCCTCGGCCTCCTCGTCCGCGAGGTGGAGGCGGCAGATGGCGAGGATCTCCTGACCGCTCCGGGACACGCCGGGATGGTAGCGGGGATGCCGAACGCCTGTTCGTAGCGAGCCGACCGCGGTCGAGCCCCTCGCCCGGCAGGAGCATGATGCAGGCCGTGAAGCCCTCCCTCGGCGGGCGCGGCCATGGCCCGCGCAGGTGCATGGCGGCCGCCGGCCTCGTCGCCTGCTGTGCGCTCGCGTCGCCGGCGGGTGCATCCGCCCACGTCGGGCCGGCCGCCGCCGTCGCCACCGACTACCAGGCCCGCGTCGATCCCCTCGGGCCCGGGCTGGGCGGCCTGCGGGCGCAGGCGCTCGACGGCGACCGCAAGCTGTGGCTGCAGGTGGACCCCGGCCTGGTCGTGTCGGTGCTCGGCTATCTCGGCGAGCCCTTCCTTCGCTTCTCGCCGATGGGCGTCGCGGTCAACGATCGCTCGCCCACCGCCGTGGACGATCGGCTCACGCCGCGCGCCGGGCTCTCGGGCGCCTCTTCACGCCCACCGGCATGGCGGCCGATCTCGGACCGGCATTCCTACGCCTGGCACGACAGTCGGCTTCGGCCGGTGCCCGCCGCCGGCGGGCCTGCACGGGTGCTCGGCGCCTGGTCGATACCCATCCTCGTCGGCGGCCGGCGCGACGCGATCACCGGCGACTCCCGCTACGCGCCGGCCCCGCCGCTCTGGCCCTGGCTCATCCCCCTCGCGACGACCCTGGCCGGCGTCGTCCTCGTCGTGCGCGGCCGCCGCGCCGAGACCGCCCGCGTCGCGGTGCTCGTCCTCGCCGTCTGCGCGGTCGCGGGCGGACTCGCGAGCGCGGCCGGCCGCGAGCTCGACGCTCCCGGGCTCGGCACGAGCACCCGGCTGGAGGTCATCCCGCTCTCCGTGCTCGCCGCCGGCCTCCTCGCCGGCCTCATCTGGGGCGGGTCCTCGGTCCGGCGGGGCGCCGCCCTCATCGCCGCCGTGCTCGCGGGGTTGGAGGGCCTGGCGCTCATCAGCGCCCTCCGCCACGGCTTCGTGCTCTCGGTCCTGCCGGCGGATCTTGCCCGGGCGGCAGCGGCGCTCGGCCTGCTCGCGGGGGCCGCGGTGATCGCGATCCTCGTGGTCGAGGCGGGCTGGCATCGGTCCGGCCGGCGCCCAGGCGGTGCCGGTCCGAAAGCGTCATGAGCCCCATGGTGGCCACGACGTTCGACGGCGTGCGAGTGTTCCGGGCACAGAGCGATCGCGGCGCGACTCCACGGGAGACCACCATGACCGAGCTGCAGCAGTATCTGGCGGAAGAGGTCGTCGAGGATCACGCCGACGGCATCCTCACGCGGCGGGAGGCGTTGCGGCGGCTCGCGCTGCTGGGCGTCGGGGCGACGGTCGCGTCGTCGTTGCTCGCCGCGGCTCCCGCCGGTGCGCTGGCCTCGAAGCCGGCGAGCGGGCGGGCGGGGGGCGCCTCCTCGGAGTGGGCGCCGGCCGCCACCCAGGAGATCACGTTCCCGGGGCCGCGCGGGTCGCTGATGGGCAGCTGGGCGCCGGCCGCGCAGGCGCACGGCGGCGTCCTCGTGATCCACGAGAACCGCGGCCTGACCGATCACATCCGCTCGGTCGCGGGGCGCCTCGCGGCGTGCGGCTACTCCGCGCTCGCGGTCGATCTGCTCTCCGAGGAGGGGGGCACTGGGGCCTTCCCCGGTGAGGCCGAGGTGGGCGCGGCGCTGGGGCAGGTCCCGCCGGAGCGCTTCGACGCGGACATGAAGGCCGCCGTCACCGAGCTTCGCCGCCGGCTGCCGCGCACGCGCCTGGGCGCGATCGGCTTCTGCTTCGGGGGCGCCATGGTCTGGCGGCTGCTGGCGGCGGGGGAGCGCCGCCTGTCCGCCGCCGCGCCGTTCTACGGCCCGTTTCCGCAGGGCGGAGAGCTTCGCCGCGCCAGGGCCGACGTGCTCGCCGTCTACGGCGGCCTCGACGCCCGGGTCAACGGCACGCGCGAGGCCGCCCGCGCGGCACTGGACGCCGCCGGTCTGCGGTACCAGATCCTCACCTTCACCGACGCCGACCACGCCTTCTTCAACGACACGGGCATGCGCTACAACGTCGCGGCCGCGGCCGAGGCGTACCGCCGCGTCATCGGCTGGTACGAGCGCGCGCTCAGGCGAGGCCGCTGACGCGGGCCGCCGGCGGGCCCCCGGCGCTTCGGCTGCCGATGCTCGGCTCGCTGCCGGGGATCCCCGTCGGCACTGCAGCACCGACGTGGCCGTCAGGGTCTGAACGAAACCGGATCCATCGGCGGCCGTCGATGCCGCCCGCCGCCGCCTCGTCGAGATGAACGGGCCGCGGGTCGAACCGACCCGCGAACGACCTGACGTCATCTTGGTGGGCGTCGTCCCGAGACCCCAGCGCCCGGGGCGCGACGAAGAGATTCGCCGCCGTGCTCTCGTGAACGGGTATCGTGCGCTCCCGGGCGGGCAGCCCCGACCCTTCCAGTCCACGAGGGACGTCCGCGTGTCCGGGCCAGATCGTCCGCAGCCGCGAGCGCCGTTCCCGCCAGCCGGCACGGCTCGGCGTGGCCCTCGCCGAGCCCTCCGGGCTGGAGCGTGGGCGGCTGTCGTCGCCGTCCTGGTGCTTGTCGCGCGGGCGCTCGCCTACGCCCTCACGCCCGCGAGCCCGCTGCAGGCCCGGCTCGGCGGCGAGCTCGGGGGACCCCGCCCCCTCGTGGTCGGGCTCGCGGCCTTCGCGATCGCGGGTGCGGTCGCCGCGGGGATGCTCTGGCTGTGCGCGATCGGGGTCCGCGAGCGCCACCGGCTGGATCCGGCCGGCCTTCTGCCCCCTCCCCGCCTCCGCCTCGGCTCCGTTCCGCTGCGGGCTGCGGCGCTCTGCTGCTCGGGCGCGCTGGTCGCGGCGGCCCTCGAGAGCTATCTCCACTGGCGCGCAGGCCTGGGGTTCCACGGCCTCGATTGCCTCATCGGCCCCGTTCACCAGGACCTGCTCCCGATCTTGGGGGCGTTGTCGCTCCTCGCCGCAGCGCTGGCCGCCGCCGCCGAGCTCGCCCTCGCGTGGATGCGCAGGCAGGTCGCGCTCATCCTGGCCGCTCGGCCCCGGCCGGGGCACGGCGCCGTCGCGATCGCCGGTCCGCGCCCGGCGCTCCTCCGGCGCGCCCCGGAGCGAGGCTCCTCGCGTCCGCGCGCTCCGCCGCCGGCGGGCGTCCCGCTCGCCCGCTGACCGCCGCGGCGCCCGCGCCGCCTGGATCCAGAGGAGCCATTCATGCACGTTGTCTCGCCTACGGGCCGTCGCCGCGCGCGCCGGCTCAGCCGTCTGGCGCTGCGCGCAGCCGTCGCCGTCGCCTCGCTCGCCGTCGTCCAGCAGGCCTTCGCGCACGCGGCCATCAGCCCGCCGATCGCCAAGGACAAGGAGCTCCAGCAGTTCACGCTCTCGGTGCCGACCGAGAAGGAAGGAGCGACCACCACGACGGTGGAGTTCGCCCCGCCCGCGGGCTTCAACATCGACTCCTTCGACCCGCCGCCCCCCGGCTGGAAGCTCGACCTCCAGACGGTGGGCTCGGGCGAGGAGCAGACGTTCACTCGCGCGACCTGGACGGGCGGCCATGTCCCGACCGGTCAGGCCGCCGTCTTCGACTTCAACGCCTCGACGGACGGCGCCAAGACCTATGTCTTCGCGGTGCGCCAGACCTACTCCGACGGCTCCGTGGTCGACTGGGCGGGATCCGAGAGCTCCGACACGCCGGCCGTGCGCCTGGAGTCGGTCTCCTCGCTCGGCGGCGGGGGCGGCTCGACGCTCGCCATCGTCGCGCTGATCGTCGGCGGCGTCGGGATCCTGATCGGCGTGGTGGCGATCGGGACTGGCAGACGACCGGTCGCATGACGCGGGCCATCTGGATTCTCGTACCCGCAGAGGGTCAATGACCCAGCCGCCGGCACTGGATCGTCCGCGCGATGCGTGAGCCGTCGCGCCGGCCGGTGTGGTCGGGCGCCTGCCTACTGGTCGCGGGCGCCTTCGGCGTGCACCAGCTGCGCTACCTGCTGGCCTACGGCCCGGCGCACGCGCGATCCGAGCTGGCGGAGCAGGGGCACTCCTACCTGGCTCGCTGGCGCCGTGGATCGCGCTGGCGCTGGCCGCGGTGCTCGTCCTCGAGTTCCTCGTCCTCCGCCGCCTCCCGCGCCTCGGCCGGCTGCTCGGCGTGGGCTGAACGGGTGGCTCCCGCCCGCGGCTCTCGGGCCGCGGGCGGGTCAGGCCGCCCCTCGGCGCGGCACCACCAGCGTCGCCGTCAGGGTCTGGACGACCCTGCCGTCCCCTGTCCGCGTCTCGCTGCGGACCGTCACCAGGCCGCGGTCGGGGCGCGAGCGCGAGGGCCGCACCTCGAGGACCTCGCTCTCGACGTGCAGGACGTCGCCGGGCCGCGTCGGGCTGGGCCAGCCGACCTCCGCGCCGACGCCGACGATGCCGCCGGCGATCGGCAATCCGCCCAGCACCTGCAGGCGCATGGTGATCGCGGCGGTGTGCCAGCCGCTCGCCACCAGACCGCCGAAGAGGCTGTCCCGAGCCGCCGCCGGGTCGAGGTGGAAGGGCTGTGGGTCGAACCGGCCCGCGAACTCCGCCACCTCGTCCTCGGCGACCGCATGGGTGTCGCTGGTGAAGCGCTGGCCGGGGTGAAGGTCCTCGAGGGAGAGGCGGCGCCCCGGCTCCGTCACCGGCGCGGCTCGGCCCGGGGGTTCCCCCACTGCTCGTCGTGCACGAGCGACCGCCAGGGCCGCCGCGCCTTCGCCAGCGCCGGCCGCAGGCCGACCGGGAACTCGGGCGGGTACCCCAGCGGCGTGAGGTAGTGGACCCCGAGCTCGGGGGCAAGGCCGAGGAGCTCCCGGTACTCGGGCTCGAGGAAGAAGTGGAAGTTGGTCGGCGTCGTCCCCAGCCCCAGCGCGCGGGCGGCGACGAAGAGGTTCTCGAGCGCGAATGCGAGCGAGGTGACGTCGCTGAAGCGCTCGATGTGCTCCATGAGCGGCTCGTCGTAGTGGTAGCGGGGCACGATCACGGCGCAGATCCACACCGGCACCTGTCGGTAGGTGCCCAGCACCTGCTCGGCGTAGCCGCGGGCGGCCTCGGCGTGCTCGTCGTCGCTCGCCCCCTCGGCGCGGGGGCGGAAGACCCGGAAGTACTCGGCGGCCCCGCGGATGACGAGGTCGGCGAGCGCCTCGCGGCGCTCGGGCTCCCTGACGACGATCAGGCTCCACGACTGGGCGCCGTGGCCGGTCGGCGCGAGCAGCGAAAGCCGCAGCAGCCGGTCGAGGTCGGCATCGGAGACGGGCCGGTCGGTGTAGGCGCGAACCGCGCGCCGGTTCTTGATGGCCTCGAGGGCGTCGACGGCCATCAGGCGGCCACCCGGTCCGAGGCGCTCGTATCGCCGGGCCCGATCGGCACGCCCAGGTCGCCGGGCATGATCGCCGCGTGGACCCCGTAGAGCTCGGGTGGGTAGGGGGTCGCGCCGAGGGAGGCCGAGAGGCCGCCGTCGACGAAGATCACCTGGCCGGTCATGTAGCTCGAGGCGTCGGAGGCCAGCAGCAGCAGCGGCCCCACCAGCTCGTCCGGGTCGCCGATCCGGCCCATGGCCGACTGCGAGTCGATGCGCCGGCGGAAGGGCGAGCCGAGGATGGACTCGGTCAGCTCCGACGGGAACCAGCCCGGCGCGAGCGCGTTCACCCGCACGCCGCGGTCCGCCCAGCTGGCCGCCAGCATCCGGGTCATGGCGTCCGCCCCGGCCTTGCTCACCTGGTAGGCGGGCGGGAAGTTGGCCGCCGCGGCCGCGCCCATCACCGAGCTCACCACCACGATCGACCCGCGGCCGGCGGCCAGCATCCGCCGGCCGGCGGACTGGCAGGTGAACCAGGTCCCGAGCAGGTTGACCCGCAGCGACTCCTCGAAGAGCGGCGCCGGGATGCGCTCCGGAAGGGTGAGGCCCTCGGGCGCCGAGCCGGCGTTTGCCACGGCGACGTCGAGCGCCCCGAACTCGTCCAGCGCCCGCTGGGCGGCAGCCTCCACCTGGTCGGGGTCGGTGATGTCGCAGGCCACCGCGACCGCCGAGCGGCCGCTGCGGCGGATCTCGTCCGCCAGGGCCTCGAGCCGGTCGAGGCGCCGGGCGGCGAGCACCAGCGAGGCCCCGGCGCCCGCAAGGGCGCGGGCGAACACCACCCCCAGGCCGGAGGAGGCTCCGGTGACGAGCGCGACGCGCCCGCTCAGGTCGAAACGGTTGGGCAGGTCCGGCATGAGGATCTCCTTACGCGTTGAGGACGGGGTTCGGGTCTGCGGCCAGCGCCGGCGCAACGCCCGGCGAGATGGCCGCGGGCCGCGGGATGAGCAGCGCGGCGGCGCCCGCGGCGAGGGCGGCGGCCGCCATGAACGCCCAGCCGGCCCGGAACTGGTCGAGGCCCGGCGCCCCTTCGCCGAGGATCGCCACGAGGACCGCGACGCCGATGACGCCGCCGATCTGCCGCGCCATGTTGAAGAGCGCGCTGCCGGTCGCCGAGCGCTCCGCCGGAAGCGCCGACACGGCCGCGCCGGCCAGGATCGGGAACGTGAGGCTGACCCCGATGCCGCCGAGCAGGATGCCCGGGAGCATGTCGGCCGCGTAGTGGGCGGACTCGCCGACCCGCCAGATCCACCAGGCGCAGCCGGCCGCGAAGAGCACGACGCCGGACAGCGCGAGGGGCCTGGCGCCGATCCGGCCCGCCAGCGTGCCGGCAGGCCAGGAGAGCAGCGCCACCATCAGGGGTCCTGGCGCGAACGCGAGCCCGGCCTCCAGCACCGAGTAGCCCCAGACCTCGGTGAGGAAGAGCACGCTCGCCAGCAGGAGGCCGAAGAACGCCATCGAGAAGAGGAGCACGCTCAGGTTGGCGGCCCGGGTGGTGCGCGATCGCAGGAGCGCGGGCTCCACGACCGGCGCCGGATGACGGGCCGAGCGAACGGCGAAGACGACCAGGGCCGCGAGCGCGACGAGCTCGGCGCCGATCACCCCGCCGCTCGTCCAGCCCCACTCGCCGCCCTTCACGATGCCGAGGGCGAGCGCGCCCACGCCGAGGCAGAGGGCGAGGGCGCCGACGAGATCGGGGCGCCTCCCCCGGACCGGGTCGCGCGACTCGGTGAGCACGCGAAGGGCCGCGAGCCCGGTGATCGCCCCCAGTGGGAGGTTCACCAGGAACACCCAGCGCCAGCTGGCCTCGACCAGCAACCCCCCGAGCGTCGGGCCCATGGTGGCCGCGAGCGCCGCCCCGGCGGTCCAGAGACCAACCGCGGCGGCGCGACGGCCGGGAGGAAACTCCGGAAGCAGCAGCGCGAGCGACGTGGGGATGAGCAGCGCCGCGCCGATCGCCTGGACGACGCGCGCTGCCACGAGGGTCCAGGGGCCCTGCGCGACGGCGCACGATGCGGAGGCGGCGACGAAGATCCCGAGCCCCCAGAGGAAGAGCCGCTTCCGTCCGACCAGGTCCGCCAGGCGCCCGGCCGGCACCAGGAGCGCCGCGAAGACGATCGCGTAGCCGCTCAGGACCCACGACAGGCCGGAGAGGCTCGCCCCCGGAAAGTCGGCCTGGATGGCCGGGAACGCGATGTTGACGATGAAGAGGTCCAGGTTGGCCAGGAAGGCGCCGGCCGTCAGCACGATGAGGATCTGCCACTGGCGGCGGGACGTCGGCATCGTACGGGACCTCCGGATCGGCCGGTCACTATCGCGATGCAACCTACAGATGAAGCTTTCATGATGCAAGTCGGTCCGCTAGACTGGCGCCGTGCTCGGTAAGGACTACGCGGGACAGAACTGCTCGATGGCGCGCACCCTGGAGGTGGTCGGCGAGCGCTGGACGCTGCTCATCGTGCGCGATGCCTTCCTCGGGGTGGCGCGGTTCGAGCACTTCCTGCAGCGGCTGAAGCTCGCGCCGAACATGCTCGCCAAGCGCCTGCGCACCCTCACGGACGCGGGCATCCTCGAGCGCCGGCGCTACCAGGAGCGTCCGGCGCGCGACGAGTACGTCCTCACCGAGGCCGGGAAGGACCTGCTGCCGGTGCTCCTCGGGCTGATGCGCTGGGGCGACGCGCACCTCGCGCCCAAGGGGGCGCCGGTCGTCGCGCACCACGCCGGCTGCGGCGGAGCGCTCGACGGCGCGGGCCGCTGCGAGGGCTGCGGCGCGGAGGTCGGCGCCGACGACGTCGAGTGGCACGCCGGCCCGGGGTCGACGCGGCCGCCGGGTCCGATCCCGCGGCCGCCGACGCCCGCGCCCGTCGGCTAGCCGAAGCGCTCCACCGGCTCGTACGCGCCGCCCGCCACGCCGCCGACGCAGAGGTAGCTCAGTCCCTCCTCGCCGGCGCAGGTCCGCCGGGCGGTGCCGGCGGGGACCGCCACCGCGACCCGCGGCTCCAGGGGCACCCGCTCGCCGTCGACCTCGATCCAGCCGGAGCCGGCGAGCCCGACGTACACCTCCTCCTGGCCGGTCGAGGACTCGTCGTGCTCGATGCCGCGGGCGCCGGGCGGGAAGTCGAACACCTGGATCCCGAAGGCGGTGATGCCGAGGTCCCGCCGCAGCAGCTTCACCGCGCCGTTGAAGATGGTGGACGCGTCGTCGAAGCGCAGGCGCCGGTGCGGCATGGCCGAACCTCCCGTCCCGTGGGCGGCCGGGCGCCGCCGTCCCGGGGAGGGTACGGGCCGTCGAGCACGACGAGCCGGCGCGAAGGCCGGCCCGATGTGCGGCGCCGCTTGCCGGCGGGGGTTGCCAACTGCCGGCTCGGCGTCCTCCGGGGTTTCAAGCCACCCGCGGCGGGGCTGTGAGTGCTCGGAGAGGACCGCGTCCAGTCCAGGCGTCGACAGGGTAGGGGCGATTCCTCCATGTGTGCCTCACCCATGAGAGTGATCTTTCGGGTCGGTCCTCACGCATGCCGGGTCCGAACGCCCCCCGCGCGCACCGCCGGGAACGCCCGGCGCGGCGCGGCGCGGAAGCGCTAGCCTGGGCGGATGCTGAATCGACGACGGGCCCTCATCGGCTACGTGACCTTCATGATCGCCCGGCGGGTTGCCCGCCGGGCCGTGCGCAGGAAGGCCGCCGCCGTGCTCCCGCCGGAACGCCGCCGCGGCGCGGCGGTGGGCGGCATCGCAGCGGTGGCCGCGGCCGGCGCCGCAGGCGCCGTGCTCTGGCGCAAGCGCTGCTGCGGCCGGGGGGACAACCACCACTCCTAGCGGCACGGGTTCGGCAAACCCCCGCATCTAGCGTGGGTGCGGGCCGACGGATCTTGCCCGCGCCAGCGCCCGAGGGCTAGCCTCCCCCCGCATGCCCAGCCGCCCGGCCCAGCCGTTCGTGCACCTCCACGTGCACTCGGACTACTCGATCCTGGACGGCGCCTGCAAGATCGGCCGCCTCCTGGACCGTGTGCAGGAGCTCGGCCAGTCCGCGGTGGCCCTCACCGACCACGGCGTCATGAGCGGCGCCGTCGAGCTCTACCGGGAGGCGCGCAAGCGGGGCATCGCGCCCATCGTGGGCCTCGAGGCCTACGTCGTGCCCGATCACCGGGAACGGCCGGCGCGGGAGAAGCGCGCCCACCTGACGCTCCTCGCGGCGAGCACCGAGGGCTACCACAACCTGATCCGCCTCTGCTCCGCCGGCTACCTCGAGGGCTACCACCGAAAGCCCCGCATCGACCACGAGCTGATGTCCCGCCACGCGGACGGCATCATCGCGCTCTCGGGCTGCCTGTCCGGGACGATCTGCGCGCATCTGGAGCGCGACGACCTCGCCGCCGCCCGCGAGGAGCTCGACCGGCTCTGCGAGATCTTCGGGCCCGAGGACGTCTACCTGGAGCTGCAGGACGCCGGCCTGCCGATCCAGCAGCGGGTGAACCAGCATCTCGTGCGGCTCGGTCGCGAGACCGGACGCACCCTCGTCGCGACCGGCGACGTCCATTACGTCTGCCACCAGGACGCGGACGCCCACGAGGCGCTGCTCGCGATCCAGACCCGGGACGTGCTCTCGAACCCCAGCCGTTTCCGCTTCGAGACCAAGGAGTTCTACCTCAAGTCCGCCGAGGAGATGCTGCGGGCGCTGCCCGACCATCCGGAGGCGCTGGCCGCCACGGTCGAGATCGCGGAGCGCTGCAGCGCCCTCGAGCTCGTGCTGGGCGACCCCAAGCTCCCGCGCTTCCCCGTGCCGGACGGGGAGAGCCCGTCCTCCTACCTCGAGCGCCAGTGCCGGGAGGGCATGGTCCGCCGCTACGGCGGCTCGCCGCCGGCCGAGGCGGAGGAGCGGCTGCGCTTCGAGCTGGCGACGATCGAGGAGATGGGCTTCTCCAGCTACTTCCTCATCGTCTGGGACTACATCCGCTGGGCGCGCGAGCAGGGCATCGCGGTGGGGCCGGGGCGCGGCTCGGCCGCCGGCTCGCTGGTGTCCTACGCCCTGCGCATCACCGACCTCGACCCGCTGGCCCACGGGCTGCTCTTCGAGCGATTCCTCAACCCCGGGCGCAGGAGCCTGCCGGACATCGACACCGACTTCGCCGTGGCCGGGCGCGACGCCGTGGTGCGCTACGTCACGGAGCGCTACGGCGAGAGCGCGGTCGCGCGCATCGGCACCTTCGGCAAGCTGCTGGCGCGCGCGGTCGTGCGCGACGCCGGACGGGTGCTGGGCCACAACTACACGGCCGTGGACCGGATCGCGAAGCTGGTGCCGGAGCGGCCGATCGGCATCCGTCTCGAGGACGCGATGAAGGCGGGCTCCGAGCTGGCCGACGCCTACGCCGCCGACCCGACCGCCCGCGAGATCGTCGACACCGCACGGCCCCTGGAGGGCCTCGTGCGCAACGAGGGCGTCCACGCCGCGGGCGTCGTGATCGCCCCCTCCGCGGTCACCGACTTCCTGCCGGTGAGGGTGGACGACGAGGGCGCGGTCGTGACCCAGGTCCCCGACCACGACGTCGAGAGCCTGGGCCTGCTCAAGATGGACTTCCTCGGCCTGCGGAACCTGGACGTCATCCAGAAGGCGATCGTGCTCATCGAGCGCTCGCGCGGCGCGGCGGTGGACATCGAGGCCGTGCCGCTGGACGACGCCGGCACCTACGCGATGCTCGGGAAGGGCGACGCGCTCGGCGTGTTCCAGTTCGAGTCGAGCGGCATGCGGGAGGCCCTGCGCGAGGTGGGCCCGACCTGTTTCGACGACCTGATCGCGCTGGTGGCGCTCTACCGGCCCGGACCGATGGCCTTCATCTCCACCTACGCGCGCAACAAGCGCGACCCGAGCCGGGTGTCCTTCGACGACACGAGGCTCGAGGCGATCACCGGCCCGACCAACGGCGTCGCGATCTACCAGGAGCAGTTGATGGCGAT
>JAWVEW010000471.1:0-3575 GCA_033856495.1 Miltoncostaeaceae bacterium
GTCGCGGCGTTCGCTCCCGGAATGGCTGCGAGGGGCCACGGCAGCGTCGTCAGCGTCAGCAGCATGGCCGGCGGCGTCGGGCTCGTCGGGGGCGCGGCCTACGGCGCGACGAAGGCGTCGCTGGAGGCGATGACGCGCGCCTGGGCCGCCGAGTACAGCGCGAGCGGGGTTCGCGTCAACGCGGTTGCTCCAGGACCGGTCTACACCCCGACACCCTCCGGCCCGGAGTTCATCAGCGCGCTCGGGGAGACAACGCCGATGCACCGCGCGTCACAGCCCGAGGAGATCGCCGAAGTCATCGCCTTCCTCGCCTCCCCACGAGCGAGCTACATCACCGGCGCCACCGTCGCCGCCGACGGCGGACGCCGAGCGATCTAGCACGAACCACTCGCCGGCCAAACGCCCCGACTCGTTCCTGCAGATCGGCCGGGCAGTCGGCTCTGCAGCCGGCTGGGGCCAGGGCCGAGTCCTGTTCACGGCTGCGACGCGGACACGGTCCGGGAGAGCACGAGAGTGGGTCCCGGGACAGGTCGGCTCTCTTCGCCTCGAAACCAACCGCCTCGACCAGCCGATCAAGGAGCCAACGGTGTTTGACCACGTGACCCTTCGAGTGCCCGACCTGTCGGTCGCCAGCAGCGCCTTCAGAGCTGTGCTCGACGAGCTCGAGATCAAGCAGACCTCGCGCACGCCAAGCTTCTCCGTCTGGGAGAACTTCGCTCTCACGCAGACCGACGAGGACCATCCGATCGCTCGGCGGGTCCATCTCGCGTTCATCGCGCCGACCCCCGCTCACGTCGACCGTTTCTGGCAGGCTGGCGTCGACGTCGGCTTTGGCGACGACGGGTTCGCCGGCCCTCGTCCAAGTTACGCCGATGACTACTACGCGGCATTTCTGAAAGACCCCGCGGGCAACGGCTTCGAAGCTGTCCATCGCGACGGCAAGCGGCCGAGGGGCAACATTGATCACGTCGCCATTCGGGTCAGCGATATCGACCGGTCGATCTCGTTCTACTCCACGATTGGCGCCGCCGCCGGACTGACGATCCGTCGCCAAAGTGGTGATCGCGCGGCGTTCTCCGTCGGCGCTTCAGACGGCTCCTTCGCCGTGATCGCCGGCGAGGCGACCCATAACGTCCACGTCGCCTTCTCAGGAGAAGACGACGACGTTCGCCGTTTCCACGCGGACGCGACCGCCGCCGGGTACCGCAGCAACGGCGAGCCCGGTGAGCGCCCGCGCTATCACGAGGGGTACTACGCCGCGTTCGTCCTCGACCCCGACGGCAACAACATCGAAGTCGTCAACCACCACCGCTAGCGAAAAATCGATGTTGTGCCCGTCAGCCACGTCACCCTCGTCGAGACCGCGGCCTCACCGGAGTCGGGGGGCCGCCATCGCGCGTTGCGGAGATGTGCGCGCACCAAAGTCCATCGCCGCCCGCGCGGAGGAGGTTTTCTTCGATATGACGAACACGCCGCTGCCGCCCGGGACCACGGCACCCGACTTCGAACTTCCCTCGACGCCCGACCAGACCGTGTCGCTCGCCGCGTTCCGGGGTCAGACCGTGATCCTCGCCTTCTACCCGGCGGACTGGAGCCCGGTCTGCTCCGATCAGATGGCCCTGTACCAGGAGGTCCTCCCCGAGTTCCAGAAGCTCAACGCCAAGCTCCTGGGCATCTCGGTGGACGGGGTCTGGAGCCATCTGGCGTTCGCAAGGGATCGGAACCTGCATTTCCCCCTGCTCGCGGACTTCGAGCCCAAGGGCGAGGTGGCGCGGGCGTATCACGTCTATCGGGCCAACGAGGGCACGAGCGAGCGGGCCCTGTACGTGATCGACGCCAACGGCATCGTCCGGTGGAGCTACGTCTCTCCGGTGGGTGTGAACCCCGGCGCCGACGGAATCCTCCGCGCTCTCGAGAATCTTGGGAAGGAGGGCGCCTCATGAGCACGACAAAGTGGGAGGCCGCACTTACCATGCCGGTCCGCGAAGACCGGGACCACATCCAGGGGCCTGCGGATGCGGCGGTGACGCTGGTCGAGTACGGCGACTACGAGTGTCCGTACTGCGGTGCCGCCCATCCCATCATCAAGGAGGTTCAGGCCCGGATGGGTGAGAGGCTCCGGTTCGTGTTTCGCAACTTCCCGATCACGACCTCGCACCCCCACGCCGAACGGGCGGCGGAGGCTGCGGAGGCTGCGGCCAGCCAGGGCAGGTTCTGGCAGATGCACGACCTTCTCTACGAGAACCAGCGGCGCCTGCGCGACCAGGACCTCCGCGACTACGCCGAGGAGCTCGGGCTCGATATCGGGCTGTTCGACAACCAGCTGGCCGAGGGCGTCCACGCCGCGCGCGTCCACGAGGACTTCATGAGCGGCGTGCGGAGCGGCGTGAACGGCACGCCGACCTTCTACATCAACGGTGCGAGGCATGACGGCTCGTACGACATCGAGACCTTGCTCGCCGCCCTGAGACGAGCGGCGGCGGCGGAACCAGGGAGGACGTGAAGGATGGGCCTCGTTCCCAAGGGGCATCAGCGCCGCTGGTCGCTTGCGGGCGGGTCTTGCCCGCGGCACCGCGGGCAGCCGGCCCCACGCGCACGCTCGGCCAAGTAGGGACAGCCGGTGTCGTTGCGTACCCGCGCCTGCACACGGGCGGGCCAGTCGTGCCGGCCATCGCGCGCGCGGCGCCACCAGACGGGCCGACTGGAGCCGGCGCTGACCGTGTCCGGGGTCAGCCCGCCGTTTCGCTCCTGGTGCCACTCGGCGGCCAGGTCCGGGCGCGCCGCCGCAAGGCCTGGTGTCGGCTCGCGCGGATGGACGCAGTGCGGGCAGCGTGCGCCGCGGGTGGTGCGGTGGATGACCTTGGCCTGCCACTCGTGCTCGGGATCGCGCGCGCACTGCCACCAGACGACCCGCCCGCTTCCGGCCGTCACCTGCTCCGGGGCGAGGTCGCCGTTTCGGATCGGATGCGACTCGGCGGCGAGGTGGGGTCCGCCACCGCAAGCGGCGGGCGGGTGACGCGGGGGCTCACCGGCGCGCGCACGCTCGGACGCGTCCCCCCGGAGGCGCCCGGGGAGCGGAAGCGCGCGCAGCGTCGCCCCCAGCAGCGGAAGCCGCCCGATCACAAGGATCGCGAGCGCGGGCACCGCCGCCCAGCCGGCGCCGGCTGGGCGGCAGCCCGTAGGGAAGTGGCAGCCGCCAGGGGCCGAGCCGGAAGAGCCGTCGGGTCGATCCGAGCGCGGGGCGATCGAATAGAGCGGTTTGGTCGCCGCACCCAAATGAGGAGATGGCATTGACGGAGATGCTCCGCTCAGCGAAACCGACCCAACCCTTCGACGTCGCAAGGCTGCCGGGCGTCGGCAATCCCGAAGGACGGCCTGCTTGAGACGCGGCCATGCTGACCGAGCCTGATACGCCACCGCAGCCTTACGGAGTATCTCGGCGGCGAGGCAGGCGAACCCGGGCCCGCGCCACCCGTTGACCACACCATGCACCGGACCGTAGGGGCCGATCCCTGGCTCCTCATGGCTCAGGCATGCGATTTCTCAGCAGAGTTGCCAGACCGCACCGCCGTCGG
>JAWVEW010000472.1:0-8835 GCA_033856495.1 Miltoncostaeaceae bacterium
GTTGCCCGGCAGCGCGTGGTGGCGACGCTGGACCTGCCCCGGGCCGGGGCGATGCCGCAGGATGTCAAGCTGTCGCCCGACGGCTCCATCTTCTACGTGGCGGACATGACCGCCGGCGGTGTGTGGGAGATCAACGGCAGCACGCTGCGGGTGCTGGACTTCCTTCCCACCGGCGCCGGCGCGCACGGCCTCTACCCGAGCCGCGACGCCCGGCTGCTCTACGTCACCAACCGCAGCGCGGGCACGGTGTCGGTCGTGAGCTTCGCGACCCGCCGCGTCCTCAGGACCTGGAGCATCCCCGGCGGCAGCCCGGACATGGGCGGGCTCTCTCCCGACGGCCGGACGCTCTGGCTCTCGGGCCGCTACGACGCGGAGGTCTACGCAATGGACACCAGGAGCGGGCGCCTCGAGGCGCGCATACCGGTCGGGCAGGGACCGCACGGGCTCTGCGTCTGGCCGCAGCCGGGCCGGTACTCGCTGGGCCACACCGGGATCCTGCGATGAGGCGCGGCCGCCTCCTCGCGCTGGGGGTGCTCGCCACGGCCCTCGCGCTGCCCGCCCCGGCCGCCCTCACCGCGCGCGGCGCGGCGGGCGTGCCGGCGTTCAGCCACGTGGTGGTGGTGGTGTTCGAGAACAAGGAGAGCGGCGAGGTCCTCGGCAGCCGGCGCGCGCCGACCTTCGATCGCCTCGCGCGAACCTGGGCACGGATCACCGACTACCGCGCCGTCACGCACCCGAGCCTGCCCAACTACCTGGCCCTGGTGAGCGGCTCGACCCAGGGGGTGACCGACGACTGCACCAGCTGCGTCGTGGATGGCCGCAGCCTCGCCGACACGCTCGAGGCGGCCCGCAAGAGCTGGAAGACCTACGCGGAGGACCTGCCGGCCCCCGGCTTCACCGGCGCCTCCGCCGGCGACTACGCCAAGAAGCACAACCCCCTCGTCTACTTCCGGAGCGTGCTCGCGAGCCCGGCCCGTCGGAACCGGGTGGTGCCGCTGACCCAGCTCGCGCCAGACCTCGGCCGCGGCGCGCTGCCCGACTTCTCGCTCGTCGTGCCGAACCTCTGCCACGACATGCACGACTGCTCGGTGGCCACAGGGGACTCATGGCTGCGGGGATTCCTGCCGCCGCTGCTGCGCAGCCCCGAGATGCGCGGCGGGGTCGTGTTCCTCGTCTTCGACGAGGGCGGATCGGACGTCGGCGGCGGCGGCCACGTGGCGGCGGTCGCGGCGGGGCCGGCCGTGCGCCCGGGCTCGCGCTACACGGCGACGACGGGCCACTACGGGCTGCTGCGCACGATCGAGGACGCCTGGGGCCTTCCGCGCCTCGGGCGCTCCGCGTCGGCGGCGCCCATCGTCGGCATCTGGCGACGCTGACCGGCGCCCACCGGCGCCGATCTGCGTACCGGACCCCCGGGCTACTTGAGCCGGTAGGTGATGCGGCCCCGTGTGAGGTCGTAGGGCGAGAGCTCGATCTTCACCCGGTCGCCCGGGTTCACGCGGATCCAGCGCCGGCGCATCTTGCCGGCGAGCTTCGCAAGCACGCTGTGGCCGTTGTCGAGCTCCACACGGAAGTAGGTGTTGGGGAGGGCCTCCGTGACGTCGCCCTCCATCTCGATGACTGCTTCCCGCTCCTTCATGGGCGGTCGGGCCTTCGCCATTGGCGAACTCCTTTGTCGGGGCGGCCCGAAGGGGGCGGCCCGAGGGCACCAGCCGGCCGCACGCGCGGCCGGCTGGTGGCAGGCGGAACGGTCCCTAGAGCGGGACCACCTTGGACGCCTGGGGGCCCTTCGGGCCCTGCTGGCCCTCGTAGCTCACCCGCTGCCCCTCTTCCAGGTTCCGAAAGCCGGTGCCCTGGATCTCTGAGAAGTGCACGAACAGATCCTTCCCCCCGTCGGCCGGGGTGATGAATCCGTAGCCCTTCTCCTGGGAAAACCACTTCACGACGCCTTCTGGCACTGAGTCATCCTTTGCTTTGGGTGAGGCTGCGCGCGGGGGCCGCAGGGCACCGCGCGACGCCCGCTCCGGGGCACGTATCCAGCTCCGCTGAGCGGGTCCCCCCGATGGTAGCGGCCGGGGCCCGCTGATGTCGGGTTCCGGGACCTAGAGGGTCCCGTTCGGTCCGTGGCAGGCGCCGCTGCCGGCGTCCGTGAAGGTGCCGCCCGGCACGGGGACGAAGCGCCAGTCGTAGCCGGCCGGGTGCAGCGTCAGCTCGAGCAGGCCGAAGGTGTTGGCCTCCCGCACCTCGCTGTTCGGCACCACCACGCGGATCTGGCGATGGTTCTTGCCGCCGGTGCCCACGATGAACTCGCGGATGCCGTGGGCCGGGTCCGGCAGCTCGTCGGGCGTCTGAGGGGCGAAGCGCTCGTAGTCGTGGTCGTGCGCGCCCAGCACGATCTCGGCTCCCGCAGCGTAGAGATCGCGCCAGAGGGGATCGTAGGGCGCCTCGTTGCCGAACTCGCCCGACGAGAAGCGGGGCTGATGCCAGTAGGCGAGCGTGCACAGGTCGGAGTGCGCCCGGAGGTCGGCGCGCAGCCACGCCTCCTGCGGCGAGCCGACCGCGCATCCCCCGACCTTGGCGCAGTTGGAGTTCAGCACGATCAGGTGCCAGGCCCCGACGTCGTAGCTGTACCAGCCCTCGGTGGGGAGCCCCGCGGCGGCGCCGAAGTACTGGAAGTAGCCCGCAGCCTTGGCCGTCTGGTACTCGTGGTTCCCGGCCGCAGGATGGATGAGGGCCTTGAAACGCCCCCAGCTGGGATCGAACGAGGCGAGGAACGCCGGATAGGTGTTGTTCTCGTACTGCGTGTCGCCCAGGGTGAGCACCGCCGCGGGGCGGGCCGCGAGCGCCAGATCCGACGTCGCCCGCATGAGGCAGTCGACCCCGTCTCCGGCGCCGCCATGGAAGAGCGGGTCGGCCGGGTCGCAGGCGATGTCGCCGGCGGCGACGACCACGGGGTCGGGGGCTGGCGGCGGCGCAGGCGGCACGACGGCGGACGATGACGGCGGAGGCGGGGGCGTGACCGACGCCGGGACGGGAGCGGGCAGGGGCGCGACGGGGGATGGGTCGGCGGCCGGCGCGCCGTCAGCGTGCAGGACGTCCAGGTAGGCGCCGAAGCCGGACGCGCTCTGCCACTGCCGGGCGCTCTCGACCGCGCTGCCCCGCGGCCAGTCGTTGAAGCTCGCGATCAGCTGGAAGCGGGCGCCCGAGGCGGCGAGGTCGCGCACGCTCTGCCCCCAGCGTGCGAGGTTGCGGGCGACCCGCGGGCGGGACAGGAGGCCTGGGAAGAGCCCCGGCGAGATCGTGAGCGAGTCCGGCAGCATCCGCGCCTCCGGAACGCCGGGGGCGTTTCGGTACCAGCCGTCCGGCTGGCGCTGACAGCGCCGGTCGGCCCCGCCTCCCGCCAGCATCAGGTAGGCGCGCGGCCGAGCGCTCACCCAGCGCGAGCTTGCGGCGCAGGTGGCGCCCGGGTGGGCGACGAAGACGGCGGAGCGCCCGCCCAGGCGGAGGTAGCCAGGATCGGCGCCGTAGCGCCGGCTGATGTACCGGAGCGTCGCGGCGATCGAGGCCGCGCTGCGGCTCGCCGCCCGCGCACGCACCTCGATCGCCCACCGGAAGGAGCCTCCCCGCGCCGCGTCCAGCAGCACCGGCAGCCGGCGGTCGCTGACCGTGCCGGGCCCGTCCCAGCCGACGACGCCGACGGAGATGCCGCCATAGGCCATGGCGGAGATCTGCCGGCGCACGACGGCGTCGCTGCGCGTGTCGTAGCGCCCGAGCGAGGGCGTGCCGTGGTCGGTGCCGCCGCCGGCAAGGCTCCAATCGCCGGGGAAGCGGCTGTCGTAGAACGCAGCCCGGATCGGTGAGGGCAGGGGCGCTGCACCGGCGCCCGCGCCGGACATGGCGACCCAGAGGGCAAGCGCCAGCGCGCCGATCGCCATCAGCCAGAGCCCCGCGATGGCGCCGGCCACCCGCCCCGTCATCGAATCACCCT
Source organism: Miltoncostaeaceae bacterium (assembly GCA_033856495.1). GTDB lineage: Bacteria > Actinomycetota > Thermoleophilia > Miltoncostaeales > Miltoncostaeaceae > JAWVEW01. The sequence goes on from JAWVEW010000472.1 coordinate 3,989, forward strand.
CGTCGGACCGCGGCGATCGCCGGAGCGCCCGCCAGGATAAGGACGAGCGGGAGGACGCATTGGTTCGGACTCTCGGCCCCGAGGCGCCGCTGCCGGCCGCCTCACCCGCCCGGCAGCCTCACGACGAAGCGCCCGCCCCCGGTCCGCTCCTCCGCCTCCACCTCGCCCCCGGCCGCGCGCGCGAGCCGCCGGGCGAGCGCGAGGCCCAGCCCGACGCCGGATGTGTGCTGGCGACCGGCGCCGGCCGACCCGCGCACGCCGGCCATGAACACCCGGTCGCCCTCGCCCTCGGCGAGGCCCGGCCCGTCGTCGTCGATCACGATCAGCACCGACCCGTCCTCGCGGGCCACCGAGACCCACGCCTCGCCCCGCCCGTAGCGGCACGCGTTCTCGACCAGGGGCTCCAGCACGCGCTCCAGCAGGTCGGCGTCCACGCTCACCGGCAGCGGCTCCGGCGCCCCCTCCAGCCGCAGGCTGATCCCCATCTCGGCCGCCAGATCCTGGCCGGCCCGAACCGCAGCCCGGGCCGCCGCGGTCGCGTCGGCGCCCGACGAGGGCCGCGCCTCGTGGCGGGCCGCCGCGAGCAGGGTCTCGAGCGTCCTCGCGAGCTGGCGGGCCTGCTCCAGCATCGCCTCGACGGCCGCCCGATCGGCCTCGGGGTCCCTGGAGCGGCGGAGCGTCAGCTCGGCGCGCGTGATGAGCTTGGTGAGGGGGGTCCGCAACTCGTGCGACACCTCAGCGGTCAGGCGCTGCTCGTGGCGCATGCTGGCCGCCAGGCGGTCGAGCAGGCCGTCGAGCGTGGCCGCAAGCTGCGTCAGCTCGTCGTGCGGGTGCCCGAGGTCGAAGCGGCGGTCGAGGTCGCGCTCCCCCCAGGCCTCGGCGTCGGCGGTCATGCGGGCCACCGGGGCGAGGGCCCGGGCGATCGTCCACCGCGCGCCGAGGACGACGAGGGTGAGCAGGACCGCCGCGAGCGCGAGCGAGGCGCCGAGGGCGATGCGCTCGGTCCGCACGTACGGCGCGAGCGACACGGCCGCGACGACGGTTCCCACGCGGCGGCCGCCGGCGGTGATCGGGAGGCCGGTCAGCAGCGTCCCGTCCACCACGCGCTCGAGATGCCCGCGGCCGGCGCTCGCCAGCTCGCGCGCCGCCTGCTGGACCTCCGGCTCGGCGCGCGGCGCCTCGATCGTCCGCACGCTGGAGAAGACCCACAGGGGCGCGTCGACGATCGTCCCGTCCGGCGCCTCGGGCGCGATCAGGCGCCCATCGACGACCCTGAGGCCGGCGAGGCCGGCGGCGGTGCGCGAGTGGGCGAGGTCGCGCGCGTCGCGATCGAGCGTGCGGTTCAGCAGGACGTTGAACGTCGCCGTGGCCGCCGCCAGCGCGAGGACCATCGCGATCGCGGTGCCGAGCACCAGGCGGGTGCGCAGACCTCGCGGACGAAAGCGGGTCACCCTGGCGGACCAACCTCCAGGCGGTAGCCGACGCTGTGGACGGTGGCGATGCCGGGCGCGCCCGGCAGCTCGCGCAGCTTGCGCCGGGTGCGGGCGACGTGCGCGTCCAGCGTGTTGTCGTGCACGATCGCGCCCCGAGGCCAGGCGGCCCGTACCAGCTCGCGCCGGCGCACCGCTTCCCCCGGGCGGGCGCACAGCGCGGCCAGCAAGCGGAACTCGGTGGGGGTGAGCTGGGCGCGCGCACCGCCGTACGAGGCGACGTGCCCGGACGGGTCGAGCACCACGCCCGCCGCCTTGAGCCGCGGCGTCAGGCCGCTGCGGCGGATGAGCGCGTGGAGGCGGGCGATCAGCTCGTCGAGCGAGAACGGTTTGGTGAGGTAGTCGTCGCCGCCCGAGTCGAAGCCGGCCAGCCGGTCCGGCAGGGCGTCGCGGGCGGTGAGGAAGAGCACCGGGGACTGCAGCCCCTGCGCGCGCAGGGCCTGGCAGACGTCGCGCCCGTCCGCGTCCGGCAGGCCGATGTCGATCACGAAGGCGTCCGGCGCCCCGTGCGCGACGTGCTCCAGCAGGGCGCGTCCGGTCCCCACCCCCTCGGCCCGCAGATCCGCGGCCTGCAGCGCTTCGAGCAGGAGATCGCGCAGCTCGACGTCGTCCTCGAGCACCATCACGGTCGGCGCCAGCCGACCTGTCGCCGGGTCCTGGCTCATCGCTCCCGCAGTATCGCGCCCAGCGGCAGGCGCCGCAGCCCGTGAGCCGCGAGGGCCGAGGCGAGGGCGCCGCCCGCCAGGGCCAGCGCGGCGCCGAGGACGATCGCCGCCTCGCTCCACACGAAGGCGGCGATCTCGCGCAGCGGCGCGCCGACGGCCGCCATCGCCGCCAGCTCCAGCCGCCGCTCGCCGATCCCGACGACGACGAGCAGCGCCATGGCCGCCGCCGCGAGCACGATCGCCGCGAACTCCTCGATGCGCGCGATACCGGTCAGGTCGAGGGTGGTGATCGAGCTCACCGTCTGCTGGGTCTGCCGGCTGATGTCCTTCACGACGACGCCCGAGGGGCGGGTGGCCAGGGCGACCCGGGCCGCAACGGCGCCCGGGTCGCCACTCGCCTTCGCGAAGACGACGTTCGGCCCCGGATCGTGTGCGGCCCGCTGGAGGTAAGCGAGGTTCGCGACCATGAACGAGTCGCGCGGGGCGGAGGGGAACTCCTGGACCATCCCGGCGACATGGAAGGGGACGTCGCCGCAGAACCGATCAGCGCAACCGCTCCTCGCTCGCCGAGCAGCTCGGCGCCGCTCCCGCAGGCCCGGGACCCATCGTCGACGCCGTCGAGGTCGATCCGATGTTCCGCACCAGCGTGCCCGGGCTCTTCGCCGCGGGCGACCTGAGCACGCGGATGCCGTCCGTGGCGAATGCCATCGCCCGGCGGGCTCGAGCGCCGCAGCCATGATCGTCCACGACTCGATGGCTGAAAGCACACGGCCTCATGCCGGTCGGCGCCGGCTTCAGGTGAGCCGAATCACCTCGCCGACCACGAAGGCCAGCGCCGCCAGCACGCCGCAGAGCGTGAGCAGGAGGACGCGGGCGCGCTCGGCGCTCATGCCGCCGACTGCTCCGCCATCCGCTGGCGCGCGGCCGTCCGCCGGCGCCAGAGCCACCAGACGGCGCCCGCGAGGATCGCCACGACGATCGCGTAGTCGACGTAGTGGAGCCCGCGCTGCAGCGTCTCCCACCGGCTGCCCAGCGCCTGCCCCGCCACCGCGAGGCCGGTGACCCAGGGGATGCAGCCGACCAGGGTGAGGACGGAGAAGCGGCCGAAAGGCATCCGCGCGATGCCCGCGGGGAGCGAGATGAACGTGCGGACGATCGGCAGGCAGCGCGAGGCCAGGACCGCCCAGCTGCCGCGGCGCTCGAACCAGCGGTCGGCGAGCGCCAGGCGCTCCGGCGTGACGTGGAGCCACCGCACCCGCAGCACCCACTCCCGGCCCTTCCACCGCCCGGCCCCGTATGCCAGCCAGGAGCCGATCAGGTTGCCGGCCACGCCGGCGACGATGATCGCGATCAGGCTGGTCTGGCCGCGAGCGACCAGGAAGCCCCCGTAGAGCATGATCGCCTCGCTGGGCACCGGGATGCAGGCGCTCTCCAGCACCATCAGCAGGAGCACGGCGATCGCCCCGTAGCTGCCGACCTGGCTCGTCGCGAAGTCGACCAGGGGCCCTGTGAAGTCGGGCATCAGCCCTCCTGCGGGTGGTGTGGAAGCGGCAGGCGCAGCGCCCGGATGAGCCGGTCCACGAGCAGCCGCAGACCGGACATGAGCCGGGCGAGCCAGGTGACGAGGACCGCGGCGACGGCGATGCCGACCAGCGCCCCCACCAGGACGTCGGCCGGGTAGTGGACGCCCACGTAGATGCGGGCGAGGCCCATGAGCGCGGCGGCCACCAGGGCGAGGACGCCGAGGCGGCGATGGAAGACGAACAGGACGGCGGCGATCGCGAACGCCGCGGCGGCGTGGTCGCTGGGGAAGGATCCGTCGGCCCCGTGTCCGATCAGCAGGTGGACCCCGGGGTGGTCGGCGAAGGGCCGGTCGCGGCCCCAGAGGTGCGACAGCACCTGGTTGACGAGCAGCGCCCCGCCGCCGGCGACGAGCGCCGTCAGGGCCCCCTGCCGTTCGCGCCCGCGGCCGCGCGCCCAGCCGAGGACGAACCAGCCGGCGATCAGCGCCAGGAAGACCCACTGCCCCCAGGTGGCGGCATCGCGCATCAGCGCGTCGAGGCCAGCGTGGTGTCCTGCCGGACCGTTGATCCAGCGTTCGATCCGAAAGTCCATTACACCGGTATAGACGGTTGCGGGCGCGAATAGTTCGCCCGGCCCGAAATGCCGCCCGTCGTCTACGCCGCGGGTCTCCTCCGGGCCGCCGCCTGTCCGATCGCCCGCAGCCCGGCGCCCAGGCCGCCGGCGGCGGTCAGCAGCAGCCCGATCTCGAGCGCGGGGGGCAGCAGCAGGTAGGCGGCGTAGAGCGCCCGGTTGGGCCGGCGGGGCCACAGGGGCCCCTCCCGGAAGAACGCGAGCCCGGCGCCGCACGCAACCAGAAGGCCGGCCAGTCCCACCAGCGCCAGCGGCAGCAGGAAGCCCGTCGCCGCCGCGAGCGTGATCGCCGGAACCAGCAGCACGACCGCCGCCAGGCCGGCGGCCAGCGCGCGTCCCGGGTGCCCCCGCCAGCCGGCCTCCATCCACTCGAAGGCCGCCGTGCGGACGAGCGTGGCCGCGATCGCCGCCACCGCCGCCCAGACCACGGCCCGGTAGAGCAGCGCACAGAGGATGAGGACCAGTGCCTCGACCCACCCGGGTCCCGGGATCCAGCTGATCAGGCTGCGGTCGAGCACGTAGACGGCGCCGCCCACCT
>JAWVEW010000473.1:0-2858 GCA_033856495.1 Miltoncostaeaceae bacterium
AGCTGGGCGTGGCGATGGTGGCGGGTGTTCTCCCCCATGGCGTAGAAGAGGCGCTCGGGCCGCGGCTGCTGGGTGGGGTTCGGCCGCCGGCGCCCGTCGGCGGTGCTCATCGCCGCCCCTGCCCGTACCGGAACTCGAGCCGCTCCACCGTGTCCGAGATGTCGTCGAGCCGGAAGCCGTAGGTGCCGAACTCGATCCGTCCGGCTCCGTGGGCCGTGGCGACCTTGTACGCGACGAAGTTGGTCGCGTCGTCCTCGAACATGCGCATCTCGGGCGGCAGCACGATGTGCTCGGCGCCGAAGGCGTCGATTGCGTGGAGCTCGTCGGTGGCCCGGATCGCCACCTCCTGGCCCGACAGGGCGGTGGCATAGAGCTTGAGCACGCGCCCAACCGACTTGAGGGACAGGCCCTCCTTCAGCTCGTCGAGCACCTGGAAGGCCTGCTTGGAGCTCAGCCGGAAGTAGCCGCGGCCGATGTCGCGGTTGCGCTGGAGCACCTCGAGGCCGCGGGCCACCCATTCGGCGGCTCCGTCGGGCGAGACCCGCTCGGAGTTGAGCAGGTCCGCCAGGCTCTCGGCGGCCGCGAGCGCCGCGTCGGAGTCGGCCAGGGCGACCAGGTGCACCTGCTCCAGGTAGGCCGCGCGGGCGGGCCGGCGCAGGCGAGCGACCGTCGCGGGCAGGATCGCGGCCAGGTCCACGGCGCGGGCGCTGCGGCGCTCGTCCCCCTGGCGGCGCCGCGCCAGCAGGGTGCGGATCTCGTCGGCGCGCAGCCGCAGCAATTCCGCGCGGTCGAGCCCCGCCTCGAGCTCGGCGAGCTCCTCCTCGGCCGCGCTGTCGTCCGGATCCACGGGAACGCTGTTGGCGCCGACGATGGTCTCGATGTAGCCGTCGGCGAGCGTGGGGTCCGGGGCCGACTGGAGCAGCGGCAGGTAGCGCGCGGCCTCGACGCCCGTCCGCCATCCCGCCGCCCCCACCTCGGCCATCGCGGCGAGGAAGCGCTCCGCCACCTCGGGGTCCTCGTCGGCGAGGAGCGCGGGCAGGCGCCGGGCCACCTCCACCCCGAGCTGGTACTTGGCCGCGGCGAACCGCGCCACCGCCTCCAGGTAGCGCTCGCGGTGCTCGTCCGCCACCTCGGCGAGCAGCTCACGGGTGACCAGGAGCCCGAGATCGCCGACGGGGTGCGCCTCCATCGGCGGCAGCCCCGCGGACACGGCCTCGGGCAGGGCAGGCGCGCCCACGCCGGCGGGACCGGGCTGAGTGGGGGCGCTCACGCGCCGCCTCGTCGACTCACCATCGGGACCTCACACACCAAAGGATGACCTCCAGCCCTGCCGTCGTTTCCCCGGAGCGGGCGCCCGATCGTCGCGGTATGCGGCAGACGTCGTCCTCCAGGGGCGATCAGCCCTCCGCCCAGTGGTACCCGATCGCGGCGTCGATGGTACCTATGGCGGCGCCCAGGGGCGCGATCATCCGTCGCACGTCCTGCATGGCCTCCAGCAGCGCCGCCGCGCGCCGCTGCTCGGCCACGAGGTCCCGAACGGCCTGCGCGCGGACCGCCTCGGCGTGCCGCCAGGCCGTTCGCTCGCTGCGGCGAGCCTCCTCCAGCTCTGCGATCAGCGCCACGATGACCGACTGCCACGGCCCGCCGGAGCGTTCCCTGATGGCGTCGAGGTCCAGGCCCATGGCGACCCCTCCTCCCGCGTCGGGGCCTCCGTGCCACACGCGTCCAACTCTGGGCGACGATTCCTCGCCGAGCAGGGTTATCGTCGGGCGAGGCAGGCCGTTACGGTCTCGGGAACGCGTGGACCGCCTACGAACGTTCGCCGGGTTCTGCCGGCTTCGTTGGTGGTTGGCCCACTAAACCCCGGCGGCCGGCTGACGGGGGGCGGCGCGCAGCGGCCCCAGCGCGCACGCCAGCACGCCCAGCAGCACCAGCACGAACCCGGCGCCGTGGACGATGCCGGCGAGGTCGCCCGCCCGCTCCAGGCAGTCGCAGTGCGCCGGACCGAGCACCCTCGCCCAATCGTGCTCGCCCCCGATCAGCTGGAGGCGCTCGTACGGGGCGTCGGCGATGTAGACGCTGACGTCCCGCGCCGAGGTGCCCGCCCAGGCCAGGCACAGGCCGGCGCCGAGCCGCTCGCCGTGCGCGAGGAAGTAGGCGGCGATCAGGAGCGGCACGGCGACCTGGGCGATGGAGCCCATGGCCGCCATCGCCGCCGGGGGCAGCAGGATCGCGACCAGGTGGCCGGCCTCGTGGATCCCGAGGTTGACCTGCTCGAGCAGTGGCACCGGCTGCTCGCGCAGGAAGGCGATCGCCCCCAGGACCAGGCAGGCCGCGACGCCAACCAGGTACTTCCAGAGCGACTGCCACGACGAGCCCATGTGCTCTCGTTGTCGGCCGGATGGGCCGATTGCTGCATAGCGCACGACCCGGGCACGAGCCCCGCGAAGCTTCGGAAGCCGCCCGTCCCCAGACGGGCACGGGCCGGCCGCGGCGGTCGTGGCCCGGACCGAGGCGCCTCCGCCCAAAATATTCGGTTCCCCTCATAATCGTCATTCGGCTTGTCTTGCGCGGCGCCGGGCGCGGCGGTACGTTTCGCCGCGCTCATGGGCTCAACCTCCCGCACCGGATCGCGACCGCCCTGGAGGCCGGCCTCCTCTTCCTCGCCTACCAGCGCGACCCCCGCCGCCAGTACACGGTGCACCGCGGCAGCGCGATCTTCGCCATTCCGGGAGGGGTCCGCCCCGGCGGCTACGTGGGCCAGGGGCTCCTGGAACCCTGAAACGCCGGCCGCCGACCTGCCGGACCGGCAGGCCGCCGGCCGGGCGCGTCGAACAACGATGGCGAGGACGCGCAGG
>JAWVEW010000474.1:0-2554 GCA_033856495.1 Miltoncostaeaceae bacterium
CCAAGATCACGGTCGCGGGCATCCGGGACCAGCCCGGGGTGGCGGCGAAGATCTTCACCGCCCTCGCGGACGCGATGATCAACGTGGACACGATCATCCAGAACGTCAGCGAGCACGGCGTCACCGACCTCTCCTTCACCGTCCCCCTGCCCGAGCTCCGGCCGGCGCTCGAGGCGCTCGCCGAGCTCCAGGAGACCCTCGGCTACCGGCACGTCACCGCGGACGACCAGATCGGCAAGGTGACGCTGATCGGGGCCGGCATGAAGTCGGAGCCCGGCGTGGCGGCCAAGATGTTCCGCACCCTGGCCGGCCAGGACATCAACATCCAGATGATCGACACCTCGACCATCCGGATCACGGTCGTGATCGACCGCCGCGAGGTCGACCGCGCGGTGCGCAGCCTGCACGAGGCGTTCGACCTCGGCAGCGAGGCGGCGCGCCGGGCGCATGTTTAGGGTCGCCGTCGCCGGCGCCACCGGCGCCGTCGGCTCGACCATGCTGAGGGTGCTGGAGGAGCGGGGCTTCCCCGTGACCGAGCTGCGGCCGCTGGCCTCCGAGCGCAGCGAGGGCCGCGAGCTGCACTTCCTCGGCAAGCCGTTCACGGTGCGGCGCCTGACGGAGGACGCCTTCGAGGGCATCGACATCGCGCTCTTCTCCGCCGGCGCCAGCCGCTCCCGCTCGTACGCGCCGGCGGCGGTCGCGGCCGGTGCGGTGGTGATCGACAACTCCTCGGCCTACCGCATGGACCCCGCGGTGCCCCTGGTGGTGCCCGAGGTGAACGAGGCCGCGCTCCAGGGCCACTCCGGCATCGTCGCCAACCCGAACTGCGTGGCCGCCCCGCTGGTGGTGGCGCTGAAGCCGATCGCGGACGCCGTCGGCCTGGAGCGCGTGATCCTCTCGAGCTACCAGTCGGTGAGCGGCACCGGCCAGGCGGCGGTGGAGGAGCTGCGCGCCCAGACGCGCGGGCACCTCGAGGGCGCCGAGCCGGAGCCGAGCGTGTACCCCCATCCGATCGCCTTCAACGTGCTGCCGCACATCGACGTCTTCGACGAGACGGGCTACACGGGCGAGGAGCGGAAGGTCATGGCCGAGACCCGCAAGATGCTCGACATGCCGGACCTCGGCGTCAGCGCGACCTGCGTGCGGGTGCCGGTGTTCTACGCCCACTCGCAGTCGGTTCAGATCGAGACCACGGAGCCGATCTCGGCCCGGGCCGCCCGGGAGCTCCTGATGGCGGCGCCGGGGATCGCCGTCGTGGACGAGCCGGAGCGCTCCCGCTATCCCCTGGCCCGCGACGCCGCCGGCCGCGACGAGGTCTTCGTGGGCCGCATCCGGGCGGACTCCTCGCATCCGAGGGGGCTGGCGATGTGGATCGTCAGCGACAACCTGCGCAAGGGCGCGGCGACCAACGCGGTCCAGATCGCGGAGTCGCTGGTGACGCGGGGGTGGCTGGCGGGCGGCGCCTAGCCCGAGAGGTCGGCGCCGCCGTCCGCGCCGCGCCGGCTGGAGCGGGGCTCGGGCGCGGAGTCGCTGTCGGCCAGCACGTCGCGCAGCGCGGCCGCCACGTCCGCGAGCTCGGACTGGAAGCTGTCGAGGGCCGTCTGGACCTCGGAGCGCAGGCCGTTGGCCATCCGGTGGAGGCTCTCGACGAAGTCGTGGAGCGCCCGCACCGCGTCCGGCGGCAGCGATCCGCCGTGGCCGGCCGCGCCGGTGAGCATCCGTTGGAGCTCCGCGGGCTCCTCCACGAGGTACGTCGCCATGTCGGCGCCCTCGCCACGCCCCATGACGCGGAAGACCGAGCCCTCCCCATGCCGCTCCATCGCAGCCGGAAGCTCACGGTCCCCGGAATTGCTGGTTCCCATCTTCCCCTCCTCGGGCCGAGGGCGCACAGGGGGACATTACCGGGCGGCGTCCGCGCGCGAGGGGAAGACGCCGGGCCCGGGCCGCTCGCGCGGGACGGGGGGGTCCACCTACGCTCGTGGAGCCGGAGCGGCGCGCCGACGGGCGAAGCATGGGAGTGGGTTTCCGCCAGGGACTGGCGATCGTGTCGCTCGCCGCCGTCGTCGGCGCCGAGACGGCCACGGCCGGCCCCTCCGGCGCCGTCCATGGCCCCGGCGAGGAGCACCCACCGCATCCGGCCACGGATCCTTGCGGCCGGTGCGCGGCGGGTCACGGTCCCACCGCTCGGCCGCGGCCGCTACCGGCGGGCCCGGCGCCCTCAGGCGCGCTCGGCCTCCGCGAACGGGACCGGGCGCCCGTCGCGCACCGATGGCGCGAGCCGGCGCGCCGGGGGGTCGCCCCGGGCCGCCGCCTCGGCGCATGCCGTGCATGCCGGCACCGGCCCGGAGCCGTCGGCGGTCATCGCCAGCCCGCTCGCCGGACCGTGGCCGGGGTTCACGCCGCAGAGGCCGGCGAAGGGGTCCTCGACGGGCGCCCGCTCACCCATCCGCTCTGCCGCCTCGTCGGCCGCGGCCTGGCCCTCCTCCAGCGCCTGCAGCGCCCGTCGGATGTCCTCGGCGCCCGCCATCGGATGGAGCGCCTCTCGCGCGCGCTC
>JAWVEW010000475.1:0-4097 GCA_033856495.1 Miltoncostaeaceae bacterium
TGGCGCTCGTGGCGGCGCTCGACGGCCGCCGGCGCCGTGCCGCACGGCTGCTTGCGGCGAGCCTCGCGGAGGCCGAGCGCCAGGACGCCCGGCACGAGCGGGCCCAGACGCTGCTGGCCCGGGGCAGCATCGGCGCCGCGCTCGGCTGGGGGGGCGCCGCCGCCGACATCGCGGCGGGCAAGGAGGCGATGGCGGCCTGCGCCGCCGTCGAGCGCGCGGCCTCCGGGACGGCGGAGGAGCCGATCACCTTGTCGCTCGCCGACCGCTTCGACACGGTGCTCGACGCGGGCCGGCGGATCGCCTCGGCGCTGACGCCGGACGCGATCTACGGGGCCGTGCGCGAGGCGGCACTGTCCCTGCTGCGGGGGCAGGAGTGCCTCGTGGTGCGGGTCGACTCCGGCCAGGCGGGGCCGGAGCTGGTCGCGGAGGACCTCATCGCGGGGCCGCGGGCCCAGCTGTCGACGCTCATGGCGGAACGCAGCCTGCAGGTCGGGCGCCCCGTCGTCTGGGCGGACGAGCCGGCGCTGGACGAGCTCTCGGCCGACGTCGCCGCCGAGGGCGGCGTCCGGTCGGCGCTGTGCGCGCCGATCTTCGTGCGCGGTCGCGCCGCCGCCTGCTTCTGCGTCACCCACGCCGACGTCGCGGCGCTCTTCGGCGAGGACGAGGCGCGGCTGGCGGAGTTCGTCGCGACGATCGCCGGGGCTGCACTCGAGAATGCCGAGGGCTTCGCCGAGGTGGCGGCGCTGAGCCGGTCTCTGGAGCGGCGGGTCGAGGAGCGCACCACCGAGCTGGCGGAGTCCAACCGGGCGCTCGACGCGAGCCTCCAGCGCCTGGAGGCGTTGCTGGAGAGCCTCTCGGACGGCGTGGTGGCCTGCGACTCGGAGGGGCGCCTGACCCTCTTCAACCGCGCCTCGCGCGAGTTCCACGGCGTTCCCGTCGAGGCGCTGATGCCCGACCAGTGGGCGGCCCACTACGAGCTCTACACGGCCGACGGCTCCGGGCTCCTGCCGGTCGCCGAGATCCCGCTCATGCGCGCCCTGAGCGGCGAGCGCCTTCGCGACGTCGAGATGGTCATCGGCCACCGCGAGTCGGACCGGCGGACCGTGCTCGCGAGCGGGCAGCGAATCGTCGACCGCGACGGCAACGCGCTGGGCGCGGTGGTGGCGCTGCACGACGTCACCGAGCGCAAGGCCGCCGAGCGCGGATTCGAGGAGGCCACGCGGCGCCTCGAGTCGATCCTGGGCGCCGCCGGCGAGGGGATCTGCGGCCTCGATCCGCAGGGCAGGATCAGCTACGCGAACCCCGCGGCCGCCCGCCTGACCGGCTACCCGGTCGAGCAGCTGATCGGGCGCGGCCTGGACGAGCTGCTCTCGCCCGAGGCGCCCGGGCGTCTGGACGGCCGCGACGGCCTTGCAGGACAGGAGCCGCGCGAGGACCACGCCATGGTCCTGCGCAAGGACGGGACCATGGTCCCCGCCGAGTACGTGCGCACGGGCGTTGACGGCGACGACGGCGCCGGCGTCGTGGTCATGCGCGACGTGAGCGAGCGCCGCGCCGTGGAGCAGATGAAGGACGAGTTCGTTGCGCTCGCCTCGCACGAGCTGCGCACCCCGCTGACCTCGATCCTGGGCTACCTGGAGGTCGTCCTCGACGAGTACGACGAGGAGCTGCCGCGGGAGCCGCGACGCCTGCTGCGCGTGGCCCAGCGCAACGCCCGCCGGCTCGGCGACCTGGTGAGCGACGTGCTCGTCGCCGCCCAGGCCGACGCCGGCCGGCTGCGGCTGGACATGGGAGCGCTGGATCTGCAGGGCCTCGTGTTGGACTGCGTCGAGGGCGCCCGCCCGGCCGCGGAGGTGCGGAACCTGACGCTGACCGTCACGGCGGAGCCGCTGGGGGCCCTGATGGGCGACCGTGGCCGCCTCGCCCAGGTCCTCGACAACCTGATCTCGAACGCGCTCAAGTTCACGGCGCCGGGCGGCGCCGTCCAGGTCACGGCTCGGCGCGAGGGCGGCGACGTGATGATCCAGGTCGCCGACACGGGCATGGGGATCCCCGAGCGGGAGCTCGACCGCCTGTTCACACGCTTCTACCGGTCCTCGAGCGCCGTGCGGGCGGCGGTGCCCGGCACCGGGCTGGGACTGGCGATCACGAAGATGATCGTGGAGGGCCACGGCGGCCGCGTGGAGGTCGAGAGCGAGGAGGGGGTCGGCAGCACATTCCGGGTCAGGCTCCCGGTCGGCTCCGCGACCCCCTGAGGGGGGCTTTCCGACCTCAGCTCAGCTCCAACGCCGTGGTCATGCCCTTCGTGGCGATCGCGATGGGGCTGTACCACGCCGACCTGAGGCTGCGAGCGGCGTCGGCGACACGCGGGTGAGGCCGGGCCGGCCTGGACTCAGGCCCGCGTCTCGTCCAGGCGCTGCAGCAGGTCGTGCGCGGCGAGCTCGATCGCCTTGTGCCGCCACTCGGCGGCGCGGTACACGCACGCGATCAGCGCCGAGCGGTGGACCCGGCGGAAGTCGCCGAACACGAACGCGTATCGGCCCTTGGTGTAGTCCGTCGCGCCCTCCGTGAGGGCGAGGTGCCAGGCCGCGTACTCCTCCCAGGAGTGGCTCTCGAGGTACGCGTTCTCGTCCCCTGCCGTGGGCTGCGCCTCGCCCCATTCGCTGTCGAGGACGTACTGGCGCGCCTCGATCAGCCGGCGCGCATGCCGGATGCCGAGGTCGTTCTCCTGGTATTCGGCCATGCGAACGCGGATGCTACCTGTGCGGACGAGCGTGCCGACGTCGCAGGCCGCCCTCGGCGTGTCGCGCTGCGTCCGGCAGCGGGTCCAGATGCGCGATTCCGGTCTGCCGCTCCGGCCAACGAGCCGCTGCACCCTCGTCGAGGGTTCGCCGCCCCGCAGGGCGCGACCAGGTCGGTATCGGACAGGCTCGCCGCGTAATGACGCGGGACCGGTACCCGGGCCGCCCGTGTGCGGTGCTGGCGTATCGGCGGGCGGCCTGCGGGCTTGTGACCGGCGGTGCGGGCCGACTAGATGAACAGGTTGGCGAAGAGGTTCAGGCCCAGCAGGGGACCCCCCTCCGGCCGGTCCAACCCCCACGTCGGGTACGGGTCCACCCGGTGACCCCAGCCCCACGTCGGGTAGGAGTGGTAGGGGTTCCCGAGCCAGCTGATGTGGGTCGCATCAGCGGTGGGCGCGGTCGTCGCCGCGCTCGCGCCGGCCGCGGGCACGGCGACGGCGAGCGCGGCCGCGACGGCCGCCACGGAAGCCTTCAGCTTGCGTCGAGCCATGATCGGTAGCCTCCTCGTGCGGGACGGCCGGGGCTGCCGCCCGCCAATCGTTGACCCGTACGGCCCCGTCGGCGACGCACGGATCGTCCCAGCCTCCGTGCCCCCGGCCCCTGTCCCGCGGGACGGTTCGAAGCTGTCAACAAGGACGAAGCCCGGCGCGTCCCGCACCCTCCCGCATGAGTCGGGAGGCGCCGCCGCCGCGTCACCGTCGAACGACGAGAGCTCAGCGGCGAGGCCGCTCGCCCATCGCGTGGAGCTCGTTTCGGAAGAGCGCCACGACGGCGCCGACGAGGAGCTGCATCTCGCGCGGAGCCTGCGCGCAGGCAGGCTCGGGGCTGCCCGGTCTCCGACGAGGAGCGGTGTCGGGCGTCACGGCCCAACCTCTCTCGCGTCGAGCGTGCACGAAGCGCCGCCGACGCTCTGCTCGGGCGGAGCATGGCCAGAGGTGTGGCGCTCGCCCCGGCCGTTGGCACAGGCTCCCTCGTCGTCCGCTCCCGCGCGCGGATCGCGCCCGCGGGCCGTTTCGGCGACGGGCGGCAGAGGGATCGGGTGGGGGGCGCGGAAGGGCTCGTATGCCCTTCACTGGGCGCCAGCCGACCGGATCGGTGGCACGGCCCACGCTGGCGCGGGAGCCCGGCGGCGGCGCACCCCTGCGCCTCCTCGCCGTCCTGGCGTTGTCCGCCGAGCGCGATCAAATCGGCTGCCACGCCGAGCCTCCATCCCTCGGCCTGGGGGATTTGGTGCCCGGTGGCTGAGCGCCTGGCTGGACAGGAAGGACGGTCCCAGCTCGTCGCGGGTGGTGACGC
>JAWVEW010000476.1:0-3280 GCA_033856495.1 Miltoncostaeaceae bacterium
GAGCGTGGTCCCGGAGGCCGAGGGGGTGCGGCTCGGGCTCGCCGGCGGCCGGGATCAGGGCACGAAGGCCCCAGGCGTGACCACCCGGAGTCCTCCATGCCGGCGGGCGGGTCGCGCGCTCGCTCGAGGCGCCGCGTGTGTGAGCGATGGGGCCCCGCGCAGGCGCTCAGGTCTTGAGCGCCACCGCCCGCAGACGCTCGAGCGCGGCGAGGAACGCTCGGCGAGCTGCTCGAGCGTCGCCGCGCCGTCTGCCAGCGCGGCGAAGTGGCCGATCTCGTTGGCGACGAGGAGGTGCTCGGACGCCGTGAATCCGGTCGCGATCCGCGAGATCGCAGCGGGATCGCGTTGCTGCTCTGCGGTCGCCATCACCTGCGCTCCCTCAGGATCCGTCTCTCTGCCAATGGGGCCGCTTCGACTCTCGTCGGCCGGCGCGCAGGCTGCTCAAGTTCGCCCTCGGCCGCGAGCTCGGGGCGGCGCCTGGGTTCCGCGAACATGGCGATCTTCAGAGCGGCTCGCCCGGGAAGCGCAGACCAAAGCGCTCGACCAGGCCGGGGACGCTGGCGGGGTCCATCTCGAGCCCGTAGCGCTCGCACAGTTCGCCGAGAACCGCGGCATCGGCCCCGCCGACGCCCCCAAGGTCCACCAACTCCCGAAAGAAGCGCTCGAAGCCCGCCGGCGCGATGATCTCCAGGATCCGGCAGGGCTCGTCGCCGGCGTTCCAGAACGTATGCCACTCCCCGCGCGGCTTGAAGACCAGGTCACCGGGCCCCGCCTCGAGAACCTCGTCGCCCAGCAGCGCCCCCATCCGGCCCTCGACCACGTAGCTGTACTCGTCCTCGTGGGTGTGCCGGTGAAGGGGGGCCGCGAGCGCTCGCGCCGACATCGGGTGCTCCACCAGCGAGAAGCGCTCGCCGGTCGTTGCCCCGTCGATCATGAACCGCACGCCGATGCTGCCGAGGAAACCGGCCCGTCCATCGCTCGGCCCCAGCACGCGCGCCTCGTAGGTCAGTGCCATTGTGCCCCCATTTCATCGGACATTCATGTCGCGCGAAGTTAGAACAAGGGCGCGTCGTCTGTCAATATCCACCGGACACGCATGCCTCGCGAAAGCTCCACCCGCCCCTACCGGATGCTCCGCCGCGCCGAGCAACAGGAGCGCACGCGCCGTCGCATCACCGAGAGCGCCGTCGAGCTGCACGGCACCCTGGGACCCGCCCGCACCTCAATGAGCGCGATCGCGGCGCACGCTGGCGTCCGCCGCTCGACGCTGTACCGGCACTTCCCGGACGAGGCGGCGCTCTTTGATGCCTGCACCGCGCACTGGGCCGCGGCGACCCCGCCGCCAGACCTGGGCGCCTGGGCGGCGATCGCCGCCCCCGAGGAGCGTCTGCGGATCGCGCTGGAGGAGCTGCACGCCTACTACCGGCGGACCGAGCGCATGCTTGACAACCTCTATCGCGACGAGAGCATCGTGCCGCTCATCGCCGAGCGCTTTGCCGCGTTCCGGGACTACCTGGCCGCGGCGCAGGAGACGCTCATGGCCGGACGAGCGCTCGAGGGCGCGGGCGCTCTGCGGGCGCGGGGGGCGCTGGGCCACGTCGTCGCCTTCTCGACGTGGAAGTCGCTGGTGCGGGAGCATGGGGTCGACGACGCGGGGAGGCTTCTTTGCGCCCTCGTTGCGGCGAGCTGACGAAACGCACAGCCTGCCGGCCCCGGCCGGACGCAGGCCGCCCCTCGAGGAACTGAGGAAAGGTCCAACGCGCGTCCGCTTTGGACGGGAATCCCGGCGCCCGTTCCTTGAGGGCGGGTCGGCGTGCACGGGTTGTGTTCGGTCTCGCCAGGCGGTGGGCGCGTAGCGGAGGTCGCCGTGGGCGGCCGGTGCGGAGCGCCCGCCGCGTGCGCGTCGTCCGGTGGGGCCGCGATCGTTCCGTCCGTTTCCGTGACCGAAGGAGCACTGCGATGACGTTCGTGCCGCGCGTAGAGCGCTCGATGGAGCGATCGGAGCTGACCTCGATCAGCTCGGGCATCCACTCGTGGACGACTATCTGGAGTTCGTCGGGGCTCGCGGCGCGACGAACACGTGGCTGGCGACCGCGTACGACCTGAAGGTCTTCTTCGAGGTGGTCGCCAAGGAGCCGGCCCAGGTGAGCGCGGCCGATGTGTTCGGGTTCCTGGCCCAGCAGCCGCGGCGCGACGGGAGGGTGGTGCGGGATCTCCCGATTCTCGCGCCGCGCTGCGATCGTCGCGCAGGCAAGGAGGGCGATGAGGATCGGGATGCCCGAGCCGGAGACCACCTTGCGCAGGAGCAGCTCGACCAGGCGGGCGAGCGTCAGCGCTCCGGCGAGGGCAGGGTCGAACCAGCACGCGCCGATCCGCCCTCTGCCTGCTGGTCGCCCTGAAACCGCGTCGCCCGAGCAGCTCGCGCTCCGAGCCGGCGCGGCCGGGGCCGGGGCCGGCCCGGCGGGGCAGACCCGCGCCCCCGCGGCGGCGAGTGAGGGCTCGGCGGCGGCCAGCCATGGCGGCTTCCGCGCTCAGCCGTGGCCGAGATCGTGCGACGAGGGCGGCGCCTGAAGCCCGGAGACCACGGGGCGGGCGGCGGTAGGGCGCCACGCCCAGCCGGTGCGTTTGCCACGCTGCCTACCGGGATCGCGGAATGATGCTGATCTCGCCACTCGCCTCGAGCACCGCGAGGCGCACCTCATCCAGCGAGGCCAGATTCTGCAGCCGCGCCTCGGCAGCCACGTCCTCCAGCGTGATCCGTTCCCGGCGCATGTTGCGCTCGATCGGCTGACCGTCGGCAAGGAGGATGATCGGCTCCCCCTCGAGCAGCGGCCGCAGACGCCGAAAGCGAAAGCCCAGGTAGGACACCGCCACGGTGAGGACGGCGATGGTGCAGATGGCCAGGATCGCGCCCGTAACCGAGTAGTCACTCTGGGTGACCCCTTGTTGAACCAGGTCGCCCAGGACAACCAGGAGAATGAGGTCAAAGGGCTCGAGGTTCCCGAGCTCGCGCCTGCCGATCACGCGCAGCACGACGAAGATGACGATGAAGATGACGGTGGCGCGGGCGACGATGTCCATGGATCAGGGAAAGACGGTCAGGGTGCGGTGTATCCGCACGATGGGGTTCGTGCCGTCGGCCAGGACCACGTCCTCGGGTCGATCGGCGAGGTTGGTCGGGTTGACCTGCCACGAGATCCACACCACGAGGCGCTGGCCGGGCTGGAGCCGCTCGAAGCTGAAGCTCACCGCCCCGTTGTGGCTGGTTTGCTGGTTGGGG
>JAWVEW010000477.1:0-3312 GCA_033856495.1 Miltoncostaeaceae bacterium
GCGACTCAGAGCCTCGTGGGGAAGCCTCCCGAATCCGGGGTGGACTCCGGCCCCGCAGCGGCGCCGAGCGGGCGGCTGGGAGGAGTTCCTGTCTACTGTCCGGGCGCCGGCCTGTCCGGGCGCCGGCGAGGGACGGGAGGCGGCGATCGAGGCGCGTCAGCCGGGCGAGCTGGTGATCGAGGCCCGCGACCTGCGGATGCGCTACGGGACGACCGAGGCGGTGTGCGGCGTCGACCTCGAGGTGCGCCGCGGCGAGGTGGTCGCCGTCCTCGGCCCGAACGGCGCCGGCAAGACCACGACCGTGGAGATCCTGGAGGGCTACCGGCGTCGAACCGGCGGCCAGGTGCGGGTGCTGGGGAAGGACCCCGAGCGCGCGGGCCTCGACTGGCGGGGCCGCGTCGGTGTGGTGCTCCAGGAATCGCGGCCCGAGCGCGGCCTCAGCGTGCGCGAGTGCCTGGCCCTCTACGCGGGCTACCACCGCCGGCCGCGGACGGTCGAGGAGCTCCTCGAGCTGGTGGGCCTCACGCCTGAGGCCGACGTGCGCGCGAGTCGCCTGTCGGGCGGCAAGCAGCGGCGACTCGATGTGGCGCTGGCGCTCGTGGGGGACCCGGAGCTCGTCTTCCTCGACGAGCCCACCACGGGATTCGATCCGGCCGCGCGCCGCGCCGCCTGGGTCATGGTGGCGGACCTGCGGCAGCTCGGCGCGACGGTCCTGCTCACGACGCACTACCTGGAGGAGGCGGAGGCGCTGGCCGACCGGATCGCGGTGATCGCGCGCGGCCGGATCGTCGCCGAGGGCCCGCCCGCCCGCCTCGGCGGCCGCGATCGCCGGCCGAGCCGAGTCGTCCTGCGCCTGGAGGAGGACGCGCCCGGCCGCGACCTTCCGCCGCCGCTCGCCGATGCCGCGCGCCAGCCGGACGGGCGCCTCTGGTTCGAGAGCGCCGACCCCCTGCAGGCGCTCGCCGCCATCGAGGCCTGGGCGCGCGCGGGCGGACGCCGGATCTCCGAGCTCGAGGTCCGCCCGCCGACGCTCGAGGAGGTCTACCTGGAGCTGACCCGGGACCCGGAGGAGCCCTGAGCGGCCTGCGTCTCGTCCTGCACCAGTGCCGCTTCGAGCTCCTGGTGTTCCGGCGGGACCCGCGCGCCCGCTTCTTCACGGTGGCGCTGCCGGTGATCCTGCTCGTCATCCTGGTGTCGGTCTTCGGCGACCAGATGACGGTCGTCTCCGGCCACCCGATCCGGGTCTCGACCTACTACGTGCCTCATCTGGTGGCGCTGGGGGTGATCGCGGCGGCGCTCGTGAACCTGGTGATCGGCATCGTCGAGCAGCGTGAGTCGGGGGCGCTCAAGCGCCGGCGCGCCCACCCGGTGCCCGCCTGGGTGCTGATCGTCGGACGCTCGCTGGGCGCGCTGGCGAGCGCGCTTCTCGTCGTCTGCGTCCTGGTCGCCATCGGCTGGCTCGCCTACGACGTCCGGGTGCCGTGGGCGACGACCGGCGCGGCGCTCCTGGCCGTGGTGATGGGGGCGCTCGCCTTCTGCGCCCTGGCGCACGCCGTTGCGCCGCTGATCGGCTCGGCCGAGTCGGCCCAGCCGTTCGTCCAGGCCCTGGTCCTGCCGCTCTACTTCATCTCCGGCGTGTTCTTCCCGGAGGCCGACCTGCCGCGCTGGCTGGCCGACGTGGGCAAGGCGTTTCCCGTCTACCACCTCGCCCAGGCGCTGCAGGTCGCCTTCGACCCCCTCACCCGGGGCGCGGGCATCGCCGGCTGGAACCTGCTCGCGCTGGCCGGCTGGGCCGCCGCGGGCCTCGTCGTCGCCCTGTGGAAGTTCTCCTGGGCCCCGCGCGGCGGCTGAGCGCGCCCGGCCAGGCCGCCCGCGGCTTCAGACGTTGAAGCGGACCAGCATCACGTCGCCCTCCTGGACGACGTAGTCCCTGCCCTCCATCCGCACGAGCGCCCGCTCGCGGGCACGCGCGAAGGAGCCGGCGGACACGAGCGCATCCCATGGAACCACCTCTGCCCGGATGAAGCCGCGCTCCAGGTCGGAATGGATCCGGCCCGCCGCGCGCTCGGCGGTCGTGCCGCGCGGCACCGGCCAGGCCCGCGCCTCGGGCGGCCCGGAGCCGGTGAAGAAGGTCAGCAGGTCGAGCAGCTGGTAGCCGGCGGCGAGCACGGCGGGGGCGCCGCGGACATCGCCCAGCTCCATCTCGGTTGCGAGCGCCGCCGCCTCGCCCGGGTCCATCGCGGCAAGCTCGAGCTCGACCCCGACCGCCAGCGCCAGCGCCCGGGCTCCCTGAGCGGCGGCGTGCTCGGCGAGCGCGGGGGGCGCCGCGCCGGGCTCGTCGACGTTCGCCACATAGAGCATCGGCTTGGCGGAGAGCAGTCCCATCTCCAGGCCCAGCGCCAGCGCCTCGGGGGGCCCGAGCCGGGCCGGGCTGCCGGCGTCGAGGGTGGCGATCAGCGCGTCGAGCGCGGCGGCCTCACGACGCGCCGCCGGGTCCCCGGCCCGGGCGGCCTTGGCGGTGCGATCGGCCCGGCGCCCCACCTGCTCTCGGTCTGCGACGACGAGCTCCAGGTCCACCGCCTCGGCGTCGGCGACCGGATCGACCCGCTCCTCGGGGTGGGGGACCTCGGCGTTCGCGAAGGCGCGCACGACATGGATCAGGGCGTCCACCTCGCGGAGGCGCCCGAGAGCCTGCCCGCCGACGCCGGCCCCGCGTCCGGCGCCCACGGCCAGGCCGGCGATGTCGATGACCTCGACCTGGGCCGGCACCCGCCGCGGGATGTCCTGCGCGTCGGCGATGGCGGCGAGCCGGGGGTCGGGCACCTCGGCGGCCGCACGCTCCGGATCGCGCGTCGTGTAGGGGTAGGGCGCGACGGGCGCGTCGCTGCCGGTCACCAGGTTGAAGAGCGCCGTCTTGCCGGCGTTCGCCAGCCCCACCAGACCTAGCTCCATGATCTCACCGGAGCCGCGTCAGCCTGCGGGCCTCGGCCGCGCGTCGCGAGCAGCGATGCGCGGCCGTCAGCTCGAGCAGCGCCGCTGCACGTTCTCGGCTATTCCCGAAAGCCGATCCGCCCGGCGGCCTCGCCCGGAACCACCCGGATGTAGACAAGCTCGCCGACGTTGATCCAAACGCGGCCCTCGTCGGCCTCCAGGGAGCGCCAGCCGTCTGCGCCGAGGCCGCCGGTCAGCTCGTCCACCGCAGTCTCGTCGATGGTGAGGCGCAGCACGGTGCCGCCCTCGAACCCCATCTCCACCCGTCGGGTCGCCACTAGGAGAGCACCTGCAGGGAGGGATGCCCGGCCTGCGCGGTCG